>BGZN01000006.1 GCA_003864455.1 Candidatus Termititenax aidoneus
AGGGCGATGAATTAAAGCGCGTAACCCAGGCTACAGTAGACTTTGCGGCGGCAACAGGACAAGACCTTGTTTCCGCCGGCAAACTTTTAGAAAAAGCTGTCGGTGGGAATATCTCGGCATTGAGCCGAAACTAAAACCCGGAAAGAGCGCGCCGTCTTCTAATAATAAAACCGCCGGTTTTTTCATGTCTTTAACCAAACTCCTTTTTCCGGTGTGTATTTTATCTGTCCGCCGACAATAGTCATGGCCGCCCAGCCGCCCAGTTCCCAGCCGTCAAAAGGCGTGTTTTTGCCTTTGGAATAAAATTTGGTTTTGTCCACTTTTTTGGTCAGCTGAGTATCGATAACCGTGATATCCGCCGCCGCGCCAATTTTAAGCGTGCCTTTGTCCAGCGCAAAAATTTTAGCCGGATTGACGCTCATCAGCTCCACCAGACGGTCAATGGTCAACAGGCCGGTCTGCACCAGATGTGTGTAAAGCAGCGGCAGCGCGGTTTCCAGGCCGCTGATGCCAAAAGAGGCAAGATTAAATTCCACGCGCTTGTCGTCAAGTGTGTGCGGCGCGTGGTCGGTGGCGATAATGTCGATTGTGCCGTCCTGCAGCGCGGCAAGCAGCGCCAGCCGGTCGGCTTCCTGGCGCAGCGGCGGGCTCATTTTAGCGTTGGTGCTGTAAGCGCCGACCGCCTCTTCGGTCAGCAGCAAATAATGCGGAGCGGTTTCGCAGGTGATCGGCGCGCCGAGTTTTTTGGCCTGACGCACCAGATCCAGGCTTGCTTTGGCGGAAATATGCGCCAGATGAATGCGCCCGAAATTTTTGGCAATTTCTATATCGCGCGCGACCATAGTTGTTTCCGAAGCAATCGGTATGCCCGGCAAGCCGAGCTTGGTGGACAGCGCGCTTTCATTCATCGAGCCGCCGTTGGTCAGCGTTTTGTCCTCGCAGTGGGAGATGACCACAGAATTAAACATGCCGGCGTATTCCAGTACTTTGCGCAGCACCTGCGCGTTGGCGATAGGCTGGCCGTCGTCGGAAAACGCCACCGCGCCGAAACGCTGCATTTCGCCGATTTGCGTGATGAACTCGCCGCGCAAACCGATTGTGCATGCGCCGATCGGCAAAACATTGACTATGCCGTGCCGCCGCGCGACTTCCTGTATGTGCTTGATAAGACTGACATCATCGGCCGGCGGATCAGTATTGGCCATGCAAGCGATGCTTGTAAATCCGCCGGCGGCCGCGGCTTTGCTGCCGGTCTTAATTGTTTCTTTCTCTTCCTGGCCGGGTTCGCGGAGATGCACGTGCATATCGATCAGGCCAGGCGCAATGATTTTGTCCTGGAGATCATACACTTCAGCGCCGTCCGCGGAAATGTTTTCTTTTAATTCAGCGACTTTGCCGTCCGCGACCAGCAGATCCAGTTTTTTGTGAAGTCCCTGTGACGGGTCGACGACCGTGCCGTTTTTTAGCAAAAGACCGCTCATGCTTTTTCTCCAATCAGCAGATTCAAAACCGCCATGCGTATCGCCAGGCCGTTGACGACCTGCTCCAGAATAACATTTTGCTTGCCGTCGGCGACCGGCGTGGAAATTTCCACACTGCGGTTAATCGGTCCGGGGTGCAAGACGAGCAGGTCCGGCTTGGCTTTGGCCAGACGCTTTTCGTTGATGCCAAAAAGCCGGTGATACTCCCGTTTGGACGGGATAAAATTTTGGTTGGCCTGCCGCTCGTACTGCATGCGCAGGACATTCACAAAATCCGCGTCGGCCAGCGCGCGCCCGAGATCATGCTCGACCGTAACGCCAAAATCCTCGATGCCTTTGGGTATCAAAGTGGCCGGTCCGCAAACCGCCACCTGCGCGCCGAGCGTATTTAAGCCCCAGATATTCGAGCGCGCCACGCGGCTGTGGGCGATGTCGCCGACAATGACGACTTTTTTGTTTTGGAGATCTCCTTTGAATTGCTGCATGGTCATAATGTCCAGCAAGGCCTGCGTGGGGTGTTCGTTAAATCCGTCGCCAGCGTTGATGACGGACATAGCCGTGTTTTCGGCCGCCAGCTGCGGCGCACCGCCGTGGCTGTGCCGGATAACCACCGCGCTAAAACCCATCACTTCCAGATTGCGCACCGTGTCGATGAGCGTTTCACCTTTTTGCACGCTGGACGCGGACACACTGACATTGTGTGTGCGGCCGCCCAGCCGCCCCGCCGCGACATTAAAAGAAGTCATAGTGCGTGTGGACGGCTCATAAAACAAAGTCAGCAGCGTTTTGTCCAGCAGAGATTTCTTGATCCGCCCCAGCGCGGAAAACTGTTTTTTATAAGTAAAAGCCTCTTGAATAATCAGGTTAATCTGTTTGGCGCTGAGATCTTTTAGTCCCAGCAAATCCTTAATACCCAGCGGATTGATGACGCACCTCTAAATAGAACTTCTTAATTATAGAGAAAAATTTTATCTTGTGCAATAATAAAATACATGACCAGACGCCGCAATAATTCTTGGCCAAAATATTTGTTGATTGGCTTGAGCGTGGGTTTGTTTTTGGGCGGCCTGTCCTGGCTGGTGTCGTCGTCGCTGCAGGATATGAGCGCTCCGCTGCGCGAGGAAAGGCAAACCAGCGCGGGCAGCGCGCGCAGCCAAACCGGACGTGAAAATGTGGTCTATTACTGGGACCCCGAGGAGCTGGTCGCGCAGCAGTTAGAAAACGAACTGCGCCTGCGTTACTCCGAAAACACGCAAATCGTGCTGGACAATATCGAGCAAAATATTCAATACACGCGCAATAAAGCGGCGGCTTGGTTCTATCTGGCCGGCGCTTACGAAAGGCTGCGTTTGCCGGACAAGGCTGTCGAGATTTACAACGCCCTGCTCAATAATTTTAACAATCGCAAAGTTGTGGTCTGCGCTTTGAGCGCACCGCGCTTGAATAGCGGCAACTGGCCGCTATACGCCGTGTCGATCTGGGAAGAAGCCGCGCTGCGTCTGTATTTGCTGACCGGCGAGGCGCTGTATCTGGAGCTGCTGCGGGATAGCGCGGCGGTTTTTGGACCGGAAATTTCCGGCGAGACTTCTTACACCGGCGGTTTTCTTTACGCTGATCTGGCGGCGGACAATAGCGCGCGTCCGGCGGCCAGAATTTCTTCTTATGCTTACTACACGCGGCTCTTTGCCGCGCAGGAGTACGCGCAGAGTTTTATTGCCTATGTGCGCGCGCAGGGCTTGCCGGGTTACAAGGAGCTTGATTATCTAGACAAGGCGGAAGAGCCGTTGATGCCGGCGGACAGCGCCAGAATACGCGCCGCGGAATCTACTGCGCTAACCCTGGCCGCTCTGCACAAAACCGACGACGGAGCATATTTATACACTTTCCTATATAATGACGTTGGGTTGAAAATAGACCTGAAAGCCGAGGGCAGAGCTTTCTATATAAAGAGGGTTTACCAGTGAAAAAATTTTTATTAGCAGTTTTGCTTTGGAGTTGTTTCGCGCTGGCCGAATGGAATGGCAATCGTTACTCGGACAGCAAATATCCGGTAACTTTTGAAATACCCGGTTCCTGGAAAATATTGCTGGACGGCCAGCACCGCGCGACCGCCATGCGCGGCGATGAAATTACGGCGGTGGATTTCAATATACAACCGGCCAATAAACGCAGCGCGGAAGACGTTGCCCGCGACCGCCTGCGCGCTTACGATAGCTGGCGGTATCTGGCCGGCGCTCAGCTCAACGGCAATGAGCGCAAAGGCGCGGATTCGGCGTTCAATGTCATGTACAATCGTTCGGTTTTTCAACGCTCAACAGCCCGCGCCGCTTTGGTTATTGTGCAAGAGGGTTATTTTGTCAAAGGCGATATGGCGTATATTTTCACGATAACTACAGATTCCACGACTTGGAACGACACCAAGCGCGACATTTTACAGATTTGGAATTCGTTTAAGGTAAACTAAACAAATTCGGAATGATTACTTCATAACAATAGACATAGGCAAATGTTAAGCGGCGCTTCCAGATTAATTTCAGGCTTTAAGTAAATATTGTCCACAAACAATGAACATTTTGTGAATAAAAAACAATCAACTCCAGGCGATAGTTAAGAATCAGTTAAATATCGTTTCGCTTTGATTAACTTTTAGCGCCAATTACTCCACGCGCGGCTGAATTTATCGTTGCTTAACTTTTTGGATTGTCTGGTTTTATCGCTCGCTTGATGATAGTAAAGTATATATTTATAAAACAATGTATGCTAAACAGCCAGTTGTGAATAGATACTCTCTAGTCTGTGCGATAGTTAAGCTGTAGTTTGTCTTGGTTAGCGATCAATGTCCAGCGTTTTAAACAATACTGTTTTTTCATTATTGCTTAACTCTTTGAGCTGTCCTGGCTTTAGTTCTCCAAGGTGAAAGTTAAGTATTCTTTTCCTTAAAAGAAGCCGTACTGGACAACCAACCGCTTCGCACATACGCCTGACCTGTCTGTTTTTGCCTTCCGTAATGGTCAGTAAAAATTTATAGCCGCCAAGCCGCTTTGTTTTAGCCGGACGCGTCTTTTGGCCAAGTATATATACGCCTTGCTCTAAGTTAAGCAAGGCTTTGTCAGATATAGGTTTGTAAAGAGTTACTTCATATTCTTTTTCATGGTAAAAAACCGGGTCCATAATGCGCCTGGCAACCACGCCGTCATTGGTCAAAAATATCAAACCGCCAGTGTCTTTATCCAATCTGCCAACCGGCACAACGCCTTTTGGTAATTTTACAAGATCTTTGATTTCCCGTTCGCCTTTTTGCGCGTTGACAGTCACTATGCCCAGCGGTTTATTAAAAAGGAAGTAATATTTTGGCGCATACCGCGCTGGTTTGTCGATTTTTAGCGTGTCTACGCCTAAAACCATTTTAGCTCCGGTGTCCGTAACTTTTTGGCCGTTGAGCGAGACGTATCCGGCCGTTATCCATGCCGCCGCTTCACGCCGCGAAGCCAGACCCTGTTCGGAAAGATAGCGCTGAATGCGGATTAGCTCCATGGGCAGGATTTTAACACTTGTCAAAGATACGGCAATAGGTTGCTTGTTTGACGTGGGAGTGGGGTAATATTATAGTGGTTATAGACTTTCTATATTTAGTAAGTAAAGGAATTTAGTAAGTAAAGGAGCAAATATGAAAAAAACGGCAGGCTGTTTAATGATTTGCTTGTTTGTTTTAGTTGGTGTTTTGTCGGGTGAAGAAGTTTCCCAAAAAAGATTTACAGTTAAAGGCGCTCTGGCTTTTGACAGCAAAATGACTTATAAAGTGGCGGAAGCTATGGTAATAAATTTTAGCAACGCTACCTACAGCGGCACTTATAGCGAACAAGACAATTTTACTTTTAAATCAACGTTTGCTTTTGGCGCAGAATATGCGCTCTGGCGAAAATTTCCTTGGATTGAAACCTCAATTGGTTTTAATTTTCCTCAAAAATATAGCGCAAACAAACTGAATGCCACAATGTCGATGCCTTATTTTGGCGACTTACGGGGCAAGGCTGATTTGGAAGACGATGATTTTAATTTTCTTTTGTGGTCGATATATTCAAGATTAAGAGTGTTTTTTAGAAACGTTTCTTCAGAAAATGTTTCTCCTTATGCCGCGCTGAAACTTTCCTCTAACTTTGTTTCTATGGAAGGCGCAATCGCTCCTTCCGGCGTTAGCTTGAAAAATCCTTTAGGTTATGGGGTTTCTTTCGGGTTAATCTTTTTTGACAACCTTGATGTTGAGCTTGCTTATGATGCAATGCATGGATTAATTGAAGGCGTTGATGGTGTTTTGCCGGAAGGTAGCAACAACTATGATTTCAGCTCTATGTATGTCTCGCTAGGGTATAGAATATAACTAATCTATACGGTCGTTACTTTGCGGCGCTTCCAGCTTTTTTACAATTTTACCAAGAAATGCCCAAACGTTCTTGAATAGTATTGTTATGTATCGGACAAACAGGAATGTCGCTGTGGTTCTGCCAAGATGCGTCGGAGAGTTCTTGAATGGCGTTGCTATGTATTGGGCAGCAAGGAATATAATTACTGTTGACAAGTTTACGCGAAGCGGCATAAATACCTCCGGCCGCAATGCCAACACCTATAGCGGAAACTAAAAATTTAATTTTCTTCTTCACCGGGCCTAGGGCAATAATTTTCAAATACATAATGCATACCTCCTCTTTCGTAATATTATTGCAATTGCAGTTCAATGGCAATTAGTTGTTTTATACATTAGTTGAAAATAATTGTCAATAGTGCGCCAACCACGGCTCGGTTCTGCTCGAAGGTCGGTATTTCTCACTAAGTTACAGAATATAGTTTAGTCCACGCGGTTGTTGGTCTCCGGCGTTTCCAGCCGCTTTTTCACGCTGGCCAGCCAGCCCGGGTCAAAATAATAAATGTTCCCAAATTCCGGCTTGAGCGCATTGGCGGCGTAAAAAATCACACGCTCCGGCGTAGTCCAAAGCGCTCCGTCGTAAGTGTAATTGTTGACGCGTAAATAATGAAATTTAGTTTTAGCGCCGTACTTTTGCGCCAGCTCCTGATAGGGATTTTTGCCAGCAAAATCCACACCGACGCAAACCAAACGCCCGTCGACAAAATAAAACACCACGCCCTCTTTGCCGGAAAAATAAGATTCGTATTTTTGCGTTTGAGGATAAAATTCTTTGGCGGCCTGTTTCATTTCAAATTTTAACAGGCCGAACCACAACTGTTTGCCCAGAGCGTACAGTTCGTCTGCCGGAACAGCGGCCAGAGCCGAGGAGTTTTTTTGCAATCCGGGCAGTTGCTTGGCCAATTCCTGCGGTGTCAGTCCCCAATTAAAATTTTTGTATCCAGCCCCCCAGAGCAGGCCGGCGCAGGCTAAAAGGAGAACCCCCAAAAAATAAACTTTGCGCATATTAAAAATAATTATATCACAATTTTGTTTCAGGGAATTTTCTTTTGACAAACCGAAAATATATTGTTAAAAACCAAGAGTCATGGCGCAGGATATTTTGGACGAATTGCTGCAAACCGAAAAAGCGGCGGCGGATTTGCTGGCCAGAGCCGAGCAGGACGCCGCGCGTCTGGCGCGGGAAACTGAGCAGAAAATTCTCAATCTGCAAGCCGAACTCAAACAGGAACTCAAGCAAAAAAAATCAGCGCTGCAAGAGGAATTGAAAACACTGTACGCCAAGGAAGCCGCCCGCGCCGCGCAAAAAGCCGAAACCCAGCTGGCTAAATTGGAGATAAGCAAGGACGCGCTGGCGGATGCCGCGGATTTTTTGACGGATAAAATTTTAGCCTGATCTAGGAGAAACCATGTCTGTCGCGGGATTGCAAAAAGTGCAAATTTTTATCCTGCAGAAAAAAACGCCGGAGTTTTTGGCCGGCTTGCAGGAACTGGGTGTCCTGGAAATCACTAATTTGCAGGACAGCGCGCCGCCGCCGGCAGCGGAACTCGCGCAGCGTTATCAGAAAATTTTGCGGTTTTTAGGCGAACTGTTTCCGCGGCCGCGCGGTTTTATCGAGAATTTTATTCAAGTCAAGCCGGTGGTGAAAAAAGCGCAGGCGGCCGAGATTTTAAAAAATAATTCTGGCCAAACAATCGCGCTGCTGGAAAAGCTGTCCACCGAATGGCGCGCGCAGACGGCCGCCCTGAAGCAACTGGCTGACGCGGCGCAAAAACAGGAGCTGTACGCCTGCTTTGGTCTGGCGCGCGCCAAAAAAGCCGCCAAATTAAAACAGGCCGGCGCGCTTTTTGGCCAAATTCCTGTAAAAAAACTTGACGCGGAAAAAATGCAGGTTTTGCGCTCCGACGAAAAGACCGCGTTTGTGCAGATAATTTTTCTGCGCGAGGACGAAACGGCGGTCCGCGTTGAACTGGCGGAGAGCGGCTTTACGGAAGTAACGCTGCCGCTGCAAAAACGGGAGTATTTCCGTGAAGCGGTTAGTCTCAGATGGCGGTTCAACAAACTGAGCCGGAAAAACGCGGAACTGCGGCAGCGTTTGGCCAAAATTTACGCCGCGGAATACACGCGCCTGGCGGTTTGGACTGAGCATTTAACCCAGGCAAACGCTTTGCGGCAATGGTCTGCGGGACTGGCCGCCACGGAAAAAACCAGTTTTCTTACCGGCTGGATTCCCCTCGCGCAAAAGAAAAAACTGCGCCAATATTTAGAAAAATTTTCCGGCGATTTATACTGGCGCGAGGTCGAACCTGACGAAGGCGAAGAGCCTCCTATTCTGCTGCGCAACGGCGCGGCGACTCCGCTGGAAGCGGTAACAGCGCTTTACGGCATGCCGAATAATAAAGACCTCGACCCGTCGCCGTTCATGGCGCCGTTTTTTATCGTGTTTTACGGCTTGTGCTTGTCCGACGCCGGTTACGGCCTGCTGTTGCTGCTTTTCGCGGTGTTTTTACTGGCGCGTTTTTTCGCCAACCTGACCAAATTCGGCAAAAAACTTTTGGTTTTAAACATTTACTGCGGACTTTCGACGATCGTTGTCGGGCTTTTAACCGGCAGTGTGTTCGGCCTGGATTTCAATATCCTGCCCTGGCCGGCTGTAAAAAACTTTTTCTGGAGCGTGAAAATTATCGACCCGATGGCCAATCCGCTGCCGTTGCTCGGCCTCTCCGTGGCTTTGGGCGCTGTGCAAATGCTGACCGGACTTTTTCTGCGCTGGATTTTGGACATTAGGCAAAAGGGTTTCGGGGAAGCGTTTTTAGTTTCCGGCTGCTGGTTTGTTTTTTTGCTGGCGATTTTTGGCTGGGCAGTTTTAAGTTTGCTGCCGGCAGGCCGGAGTTGGTCTCCGGCGGCCGCACTGCTGGCTGGCATTTTGCAATATATAGTAATGGGCGGCGCGGTGTTCATGATTTTGACGCAGGGGCGGCATCAGAAAAGCCCGCTGCTGAAACTCGGCTCAGGGCTTTTGAGTTTGTACAGGCTTTCGGGATATGTCGGAGACCTGCTTTCGTACACGCGGCTTTTTGCGCTGGGGCTGGTTACGGCAGTGATGGCGCTGGTCATCAATTATTTGGCCGCGCTGACCGGCGGCATTCCGGTAATCGGACTTGGTGTGATGATTGTGATTTTGATTTTTGGACATGTCCTTGATTTTCTGATCAATATGCTCGGCTCGTTTGTCCATTCGGCGCGCCTGCAGTACGTGGAATATTTTTCAAAATTTTTCGAGGGAGGAGGGCGGTTTTTTCAGCCATTTTCTTGGCAGACGAAATATGTTAGTTTGGAATAAATAATTTTAGGCAGAGCAAAAAACGAAAGGAGCAAAACATGGACATAGGTTTAATGTGCGCAATTTTAGGAGCGGCGCTGGCGCTCGGCGGCGGCGGCATCGGTTCATCGGTGGGCGTCGGTTTGGCTGGCGAAGTGGCGGCCGGCGTGGTGGCGGAAGACCCCGATAAATTTGGCAAGACGCTGCTGTTGCAGGCTTTGCCGGGCACGCAGGGCATTTACGGATTTTTGGTCGCGTTCTGGGTGATTTTGAAAGTCAATTTGCTGGGCGGCATTCTGCCGGTGTCCAATGAAGCCGGTCTGCAAATTTTATTTGCCTGTTTGCCGGTCGCGATTAACGGCGTGGTTTCGGGTATTTATCAGGGACGAATTGCCGCGGCGGGCATTGCCATGGTTGGCCGTAAACCGGACGAAACCGGCAAGGGACTGATCCTGGCGGCTATGGCGGAAACTTACGCCGTGCTGGGTTTGCTGTTGTCGATACTGCTTTTGATGAATATTCAGTTGTAACGGAGCGGCTGTGGCGTTAAACGATATTAAGAAAAAAATTTTGGCGGAGGCACAAAACCGCGCCAAGAAAATTTTGTCCGCCGCGGAAGCTGAGTCCGCGCGCCGGTTGTCCGTCGCGCAAAAACAGCTCAACACCGCGCGAAAGAAAGCGGACGCCGAACTGGAAAAAGAACGCGCGCAGGCCGTGCGGCAGCGGCGGCAGCTTTTGCAAATGGAAATCGCCCAAAAAAGTTTGGGGCAAAAAAGAGCGAAGCTGGAACAGGTTTTGGCGCTGGCGGTAAAAAATTTGAGCGGACGGAAATTAAAAAATTACTATGCCAAAGTTTTGCGGACAGTGAATTTTAACGGCGCGAAAATTTTGGCCGGTGGAGACAAAACTATGCTGGCGGAAGTTTTGCAGACGCTGGGCGCGCCGGACACGCCGATTCTCACGCCCCAGGACTGGCTGGCCGGCCGGCTGGAAATTGATTACGGCAAAGCGCGTTTGGATTGTTCGGTCGAGTTAAACGCGCGCGAAACGGCTGCCGCGTCCGAAGCGGAAATCGCCGCGAGGTTGTGGCCATGACGGGTTTGGGTTTTTTGCTGGGACGTGTGCGTTCCCGTGAAGCGCGGCTGCTGACCGCGGCGGAGTTGAACAAAGCCGGGTCTGCCGAGGCGGAAACTTTTGAGCAGTTGGAGGACAAACTCAATCAAGAGTTGGCGGATTTGCGCCGCGCGCTTTTTCAGGACACAGACCTTGCGGATATTTGCTGGCTCAAATACGATTTTCACAATCTCAAAATTTTGCTGAAGGAAAAATTGACCGAGCAAAGCCTCGATCATTATCTCCTGCCGCTGGGCAAAGACAGTTTGGCGGATTTTGACCAGACGCTGACGCGCCGCGCGGCGGAAATTTACGAAAAAACGGCAGATTTTTGCCAGCTGGATTATTTTGTGGATCAGGAATATTTGCGCGCGCTGCAAGCTCTGGCGAAAAAACAAGACAGGTATATACAAGCGTATATACGCGCGCAGGCGGCAATCGCCGAGTATAAATACAATTATGATCCGGCGGCAGCGGCGGAGACTTTGCGCCAGAAATTTCCCGGTATAGAAATGCCGGATACGCTCGACGAAGGCGCGGTGGAAAAAGCTCTGGAGGATTACGCCAACAAACAGCTTTTTGCCGGGCGCTACGGCTGCGGCGCGGCGGCGATTTTGGCTTTTGTACAGGCTAAAGAAAACGAAATAAAAAATTTGAAAATCTTGTATTTGAGCCGCAGCCGCGCCTTGCCGGATTTGCAAAAATATTTGAGGTATTCGTATGTCTAGAGAAAAAGTTGCTTTGCTGGGACCGGCCGAAACCGTCAAGCCGTTCAGCGCGCTGGGCGTGAATTGTTTTGAGCTGGAAGACGCGGACAAAGCCCGCGATCTGCTGGCTGAACTGGCCGGAGACGAAACAACAGGCTTGATCCTGCTTGCGGAAAAACTAGCCGATGCTTTACTGCCGGAGATCGAAAAAATAAAAAGACGGACGCTGCCAGCCGTGTTTATTTTGCCGGAATACAAAACGAAAACCAATCTTGGCCTGCGCCGGCTGGAAAATACGCTGGCCAGAGCGGTAGGCCGGGCGGTCTAAAAAAGGAGAAAAACATGACGGGAAAAATTGTCAAAATCGCTGGACCGCTGGTGATTGCCGACGGACTGGCCGATATAAAAATGTACGATGTGGTGCGGGTTGGCGCGCGGCGGCTGATCGGCGAAGTGATCGAGATCAAGCCGGACAGCGCGGCTGTGCAGGTGTATGAAGAAACCGCCGGACTGACGCCGGGCGAACCGGTCGTGTCCACCGGCGAACCGCTTTCAGTCCTGCTGGCGCCCGGACTAATTACGACGATTTTTGACGGCATTCAGCGGCCGCTGGAAAGGATCAAAGACCAATGCGGTTCGTTTATTGCCAAGGGTATAGATATTCCGGCGCTGGATATGGAAAAAAAATGGCGTTTTGTGCCGACGGCCGCAGTCGGCGGCACACTGCGCGCCGGCGACACGCTGGGCTATGTGCAGGAAACGATGGCGGTTAAACATTTGATTATGCTGCCGCCGCTGGCTAAAGGCGGCGTGTTAAAAAGCATCGAAAGCGGTGAATTTAAGATTACCGAAACTATTGCGGTTGTGACCGGTGAAAACGGCGCGGAAGAAAAAATTGCCATGTTGCAAAAATGGCCGATTCGCCGGAAACGGCCGCATGCCGGCAAATTGCCGCCGGACAAACCGCTCATCACCGGACAGCGCATTATTGACACGCTGTTCCCGATTGCCAAAGGCGGCACGGCTTGCATACCCGGGCCTTTCGGCAGCGGCAAAACGGTTGTGCAGCATCAACTGGCTAAATGGGCGGACGCGGATATGATTGTCTACATTGGCTGCGGCGAACGCGGCAATGAAATGACCGATGTGCTGCAGGAATTTCCTGAACTGAAAGACCCGAAAACTGGCGAGTCGCTGATCCAGCGCACAGTGCTGATCGCCAATACTTCCAATATGCCGGTAGCCGCGCGCGAGGCGTCGGTGTATACCGGCGTTACAATCGCCGAATATTTTCGCGACATGGGTTACAATGTGGCAATGATGGCTGACTCTACCTCGCGCTGGGCGGAAGCTCTCCGCGAGATGTCCGGCCGTCTGGAGGAAATGCCCGGCGAGGAAGGCTATCCGGCTTATTTAGGCTCGCGTCTGGCGGAATTTTACGAACGCGCCGGACGGGTAACCGCTCTGGGCGCGCAAAAACGCGAAGGAACTTTGAGCGTGATCGGCGCGGTGTCGCCTCCGGGCGGAGACCTGTCCGAGCCGGTTACGCAAAATACATTGCGGGTGGCCAAAGTTTTTTGGGCGCTGGATTCCGCGCTGGCTTACGCGCGGCATTTTCCGGCGATCAACTGGCTGAAAAGTTATTCGCTTTATATTGATAATCTAGAGCCGTATTATGCGCGCGAAATCGACGAGGATTGGCCGCAGATGCGCGCGCAGACCACCGAGCTTTTGCAGCAGGAATCCGAACTGCAGGAAATGGTCAAACTGGTCGGCATGGACGCGCTGTCCGGCCGCGAGCAGCTGACGCTGGAAGCCGCGCGGTCGATCCGCGAGGACTATCTGCATCAAGTCGCTTTTGACGAAGTGGACACTTACACTTCATTCCGCAAGCAGTATTTGATGCTCAAAGCTGCGCTGGCTTTTTATCAGGCCGGCTTGAAACTTTTGCAGCAAAGTAAAGACGTAACGCGGATTTTCAAATTGCCGATCCGGAGCAAGATCGCGCGCATGAAATACACGCCGGAAAAAGATCTGGCACAACTGGAAAAACTGCCGGAGGAGATCGCGCAGGCTGTTGGAGAATTGTAGGAAGGAGTTTGTCATGCAAAAAGAATATAAAACCGTAACAGAAATTTCCGGGCCGCTGATTTTAGTCGAGGGTGTGGAAAAAGCCGGTTACGAGGAATTGGTGGAAGTGCGGACACCGTCCGGCGAGATGCGGCGCGGCAAGGTGCTGGAAGCGCACAAAGACTGGGCGCTGGTGCAGATGTTTGAAGGCACGGCCGGTCTGGATCAAAACGCCGCGGTGCGTTTCCTGGGGCGCGGCGTGGAATTGCCGGTATCCGCGGATATGCTCGGCCGCGTGTACAACGGCTCTGGCAAAGCGCGCGACGGCGGACCGGAAATCATCGCCGAGAAAAAACTGGACATCAACGGCCTCGCCATCAACCCCACGGCGCGCGACTATCCCAACGATTTTATTCAGACGGGCATTTCGACTATTGACGGCCTGAACACTTTGGTGCGCGGCCAGAAGCTGCCGATCTTTTCCGGCTCCGGTCTGCCGCACGCGCGGCTGGCCGCGCAGATCGCGCGTCAGGCGCAGGTGATCGGCGACAGCAAGGCGGAGTTTTCAGTAGTCTTTGGTGCGATGGGCATCACTTACGAAGAAGCCGAATTTTTCCTGGAGGATTTGCGCCGCACCGGAGCGATTTCCCGCGCGGTGCTTTTTATCAATCTGGCCGACGATCCGGCTATTGAAAGAATTTCCACGCCGCGTCTGGCTTTGACCGCCGCGGAATATCTGGCTTTTGAAAAAGGGCATCATGTGCTGGTCATTTTGTCCGACATCACCGCGTATTGCGAAAGTTTGCGTGAGGTATCTGCCGCGCGCAAGGAAATCCCCGGCCGCCGCGGTTTCCCCGGGTATCTGTACACTGATCTGTCCACGCTGTACGAACGCGCCGGACGTTTGCAGGGCAAAGCGGGCTCGATAACCCTGCTGCCGATTTTGACCATGCCTGAGGATGACAAGACGCATCCGATACCAGACCTGACCGGCTACATTACCGAAGGGCAGATTATTTTGGACAGGGCTTTGCATCAGCGCGGTATTTATCCGCCGGTCAATCCGCTGCCGTCGCTGTCCCGCCTGCGCGACAAAGGCATCGGCGAGGGCAAGACGCGCGAGGATCACGCTAACGCGGCCAATCAGTTGTTCGCGGCATACGCACGCGGCCGTGAGGCCAAAGAGCTGGCGGTGATTTTGGGCGAATCCGCTTTGAGCGAGGACGACTTGAAATTTTCCGCGTTTGCCGGCGAATTTGAGGACAAATTTATCCGGCAGGGCGAAAATGAAAACCGCACTATCGAGGAAACGCTGTCCCTCGGCTGGGAATTGTTCAAGCTCCTGCCGCAAGAACAGCTAAAGCGCTTGAAGCCGGAACAATTAAAGAAATATTTGAAATAGTGAATATTTTGCAGCGCTCGCTGTGAAGTATAAGACAAAGGATAAAAATGGCCAAACTGAACGTAAACCCCAACCGCATGGAACTGCTCAAGTTAAAGACTCGCTTGCAGTTCGCGCAGCGCGGACATAAATTGCTCAAAGACAAACAGGAAAGCTTGATGCAGGAATTTATGCGCGTTTTGAAAGAGCTGCGCGGTTTGTATGAAAAGATGAACCAAGATTTGGACAAAGTATATGCTAAATTTTATCAGGCGCAGGCCGGCGCCAATCCTTATGCTCTGGAGGAAGCGCTGCTGGGCAACACGGCCAAAACTACGCTGGCTGTGGAAATAAAAAGCCAGTTTGGTGTAAAATTTCCGCTTTTACAGGCTGGCCGGATCGAGCCGAAACTCGGCGGCTCTCCGGCTACCGCGCCCTTGGCGGCGCGCGGTCTAGTCAAAGCTGTCGGCGCGGTTTTTCCAGCGATTTTGTTTCTGGCGCAGACGGAAAAAAAGATCGAGCTGCTGGCCGAGGAGATAGAGAAAACCCGCCGCCGCGTCAACGCGCTGGAGTACAATCTAATTCCCGCCCTGCAGGAAACGCTCAAGGACATTGTGTTAAAATTAGAGGAGCGCGACCGTTCCGAAAGAACCAAATTGATGAAAGTCAAAGACTTGATTGCGGTGAGGTAATAATGACCGATACTTGTTTGGTCAGTTGTATTCTCGGGCAGAATTTTGCGTCGGTGTATAAAGCGCCGCAAAAAGAAGCTTATTTTTTCACAAATAATCCGGCTCTGCGCGGAGAAATAGAAAACAAAGGCTGGCAGTATGTTTTTTTGGATTTGCCGTTGAGCGTGGACGCTGCTGTTTCCAGTTTACAGGCCAAATATGTGAAATTTTTACAGTTTTTGCGGAGGCCGGATTGTCCCCCTCCGCTTAAAAGCTGCTCGAGAATTATTTATCTCGACCATAAAGTAGAATTGAAATCACGGCATATTGCGAAATTGCTGGCGGCTGAACAAAGGCTGGTGCTGGTCAGAAAACATCAGCATGGCCACTCAAATATTTGGGGCGAAGTGTCCGCTTCACTGCTGCAGGAAAGATACACGCGTTTTATCGATAAGATCATGGAGTATGTGCTAGCTAAAATAAAACAGAACAATGTTTATAAAACAACTACTGTAGTGCCCTGGACTTCTTTGATTTTGTACCGGCCGCAAGACCAGCAGGTTCAGAAATTTACTGATGAAGTTTATCGGGACTTGTTGGAAATCGGCACTTCTGAATGCCAGATCGTTTGGGCTATGGTGGCACAGAAATATCCTGAACTGATCCAGTACCTAGACGCCGCGGAAATTGTAACTAATGAAAATTGGTGGACGAAATTTAAAGCTTTTATCCGTTTTTGGACGCCGTACGGCGTGTTGTGCAAATTGGACAAATTCTGATTAAGCCGCGAGCTGTCTTTTGCGGACAAATTCTTTGCCGCCTTCCTGACGAAAATCCAAAATGTTTGTCAGCCGCGTGGCCAGACCCACAATATTTGTCTCACAAAACACCGGCTCGAATTTGGCGCTCCGCGCTATCCAGTAAATCTCGCGCAAGCGGCCGGTGTGTTCCGACTTGTTGTCCAGACTATACTCCTCACAATATTCTTTTAACGCCTCAAAAAATTTTTGCATAACCGCTCACTCCTTTCTCTACAAAGATTTCGTAATTTATCCAAGAAAGTTGAATTGAAATATTATGGTGCATGGATAATCTCGAAAGTTGTGACCGAGCGCGTGTTTCAATGCGCGCGAGGAAATCCTGTCAGCCAGAGGGCTGGCAGGGAATCGAAATATTGTGATGTATTTAAAGGATTTCGTCGGCGGTTACGACAAAGATAATATCCGATGCTGTTTTTTCGCGCACAGTGTTGCGGAAAAAAATATTTAACAACGGCACGTCTCCCAAAAAAGGAATTTTTTGTACGCTCTCGCGTTCTTCTTCGTTGTACAAACCGGCGAGGACAAAGCTTTCCTGCGCTTTGAGCAGCAAAGTGGTTTCCACCTGACGCGTAGACAATACCGGAAATTCACCACCTTGAGTTTGTTTCCAGTATTTGATCGAGCTAATTTCCGGCTGCAGAGAAAGCAGTATTTGCCCGGGCGCGGCCGGCAGCGGCAAAAAAGTCAGATTGATTCCGGAATCAATATATTGGATTTGCCATTGCAGTTGCTCACCGTTTTGCACCGGCAGAGAGTAGGGCAGACGGTCGCCGATGTGTATAGCCGCCGGCCGGCCGGTCAGCGTGGTCAGATTTGGCGCGGCCAGCAAACGCGCATCGCCCTGTCCGGCGCGCGCCTGCAAGGTCGCCAAAATCTCCGGCGTGGTTTTGCCCAAACGCAAACCATCAGAAGCAAAATCCCAATCAATGCCCAGCGCGGTCAAGTCATTGGTCGTCATTTCCAGCACATTGATTTTTAATTTGACGGCGCGCGGCGGACTGTCGGCTGTTTGCAAAGCCGCCAGGATTTTTTCAGTCGGGTGGTCTGCGCCGAGGAGCAGTATATTATTGTTTTTCTCGGCGCAGACCATAGCATCAGGATAAAGTTTTTCGATCATTTTGACCGCGTCTTCAGCGGCCAGATAATTCAAAGTTATCGCGCGGTAGTTTGGCACGAGCGGTATTCCGGCGGCCGTCCTCACCGCCGTGCTTGACTCCGGCAGGGCAAAAGGATCGCGCGCCAGACAAAGATTTAAAAATAAAAAAACCGCCAAAATTTTATTTTTCATCTTTTGCTCCTTGAATAATTATTTTTTGTTCCTGCGGCGTGATCTGGATTTGCGTTATTTCGCCGATGTTTTCGCCGGCCAGCGCGCGCAGAAAATCCAAAAACGCGCCGTAATTTCCCGTAAAAATTATTTCCAGTCCGGCCGCGCCGTTTTTGCTGCTGCTGAAATTTAAGCCTTGCCGCGCGCCGAGCGCGCGGATGGTTTCCAGTTCGAGATATTCCGGCGGCGCAGGCGCGTCGGGATATTTTTGCAGCAGCGGCTCTTGGCGCATTTTGGCCGTTTCGCCGCGCAAGTGCAGATTGGCGTAATGCAGCCGCGCGCAGTTGAGCGCAAGCGTCAGGCACGCCGCGGCCAGGATCAGCGCGATGAGGCCTGCACCGGTGATTTTTATTAATAATTCTTTATTTTCGGGCGGCATTTTTTAGCTCCTTGTCCAAAAATTTTTTAAGATCAGCGCGCAGAGAAAAATTAACCACTTCGCTTTTGCTCAAACTGGCCAGCTCCGGTTTCAAGCTGGAATCGGTTTTGAGCGCTTTTTGCAAAGCTTTCAGCTCTTTGTCTGCCGGACAAAAGCCGTCGATACGTAATTCCCGCGCAGCGTAAGTCAATTCCGTAAAATAAACCTGCTCGGGAATAGCGAGGCTAAAAGCATAAAAATAACCGCCAAGTTTTTGGTTGAGCGTCTGATTTTTTTGCAGCGCGGCCAGACCTCGTTCATAATTTTTGCGCGCTTTGATTTGCGCCGCCAGATTTTGCCGCTCATTGTGCAAAGAAAGATTTTGCGCGCTCAAAATATTTTGCAGTCCCAAAAGCAGCGGCGCGGCCAGCAGGCCAAAAACCGCCGCGCCCAGCAGTAAAACTTTTCCGTACTTATACAGCCTGCGCAAATACGGCTCGATTTGCCAAAAAGCCGCCTGGTTTGCATACAGCAAAAACTGTTTGTCCGCCGAGTAAATCTTGACGGCCTGTTTTTGCCGCGCGGTCAGAAATGCCAAATCCGTTTTGGGCAGCACGCAAAACAAGCCCTGCAAATTTTCCGCGTCGCGCAGGTAGACCTGATAAGCGTAAAAGTAGTTTTCGATAGGCTGGGGTAAAAGCGAGTTAATATGCCAGACCAACTGCTCCGTTTCGGAGATGTTTTTCTCGGCTTTTAAGGTGAATTGTTCGATTTGCAGGAGTTTGGGGTCAAGCAAAATTTCCAGTTCATCGGCGTCAGCGGGCAATAATTCCGCGTTTTCCGCCAAAACGGACAAATTGACGCTGGCTTTTTTGTATTCCCAGAACTTTGGCATATACTGAAAAAATGCAACTTTTATGCCAGTTGGCAAAAATGTTAGAAAAATCCTGAAAATCGAGAGTTACGGATTTACCGGAATAATAACGGCTGTATCTAAGTCGACGAGTTCAATATCGCCGATTTGCTCCGGACTGATGGTTTTGCCGGTTTCTTTGTGGTACAGATAGAGCCGGCCTTTTTTGTCAAAAGCCACAGAAAAACTCGCGCTTTCCGTGGTTTTTGGCAAGAACGCTCCGTCAGCATAATCGTAATGAAACAGCGTCTCGTCCACGCTCTGTTGCCAAGCTGCTAGATCCCTTTCCATTACTATAGATTCTTCAAAGCGCGTCAGCCAGTTTTTCGATTGAATATACAAAGGGTTTTCCAGCCAGGGATATTCGGTGAAACGAAACGGACGGCTTTTCTTTTCAAAATTTTTCTGCACCCAATAAACGGCGTCCGGCGAAATTTTGGCGTTGATCAAATGCAATAATTTGTAATTGTTCGTACTCAAAATTTTTAGATTTGGCAGACCCAGTTGTCTTGCTTCGTTCAGCGCGGCCTGCAAGATGCTTGTGCCTAAGCCCTGCAATTTGGCGAATTCGGGCAGACGCAAATTGGCATCAGTCAGATTCAACCATCTGATACCTAGTAAATTAGATGTAACAACAAACTCCAGCCTGCCGAAAGGCACGCCGTCAGGATTATTTAAAATGAAAATGGTTACGCCGCGCGGCTTTAATGTTTTAAGCAGGGCGGCCGGATCTATTCCGGCGATTATTTTGGTTTGCAGCATAGACAAAAAATCAGATAACCTCCCAGCGCAGGCTAAAAGTTACAAAAAGTATAATAACACCATAAATCCGTTGTAGCAATGTTTTAGCCGCTCAATGCTCTTTCAGCCATTTCAGCCAGTCCTGGATTTTTTTCTCATAGCCGCGATTGCTCGGCGTATAGTATTTGCGATTTTCCGGCAAATATTTTTGCTCTTTGACATAAGCGTTGGGGAAATCGTGGGCGTATTTATAGCCTGAGCCTTTGCCTTTTTTCTTTTCCTGCTCGTACACGGCGTTCAGCAAATGCGGCGGCACGGCAAAGTCCACGCCGCTCTCCACATCGGCCAGCGCCTGGTTTATGGCCGAATAAGCGGCGTTGCTTTTGGGCGCGGCGGCGACATAAACAGCGGCCTGTGCCAGAGTGAGGCGCGCTTCGGGATAGCCGATTTCCGCGACGGTCGTCAGCGCGGCATTGGCGATGAGCAGCGCCAGCGGATCGGCGTTGCCCACGTCCTCGGACGCGCAGATCACAATACGCCGCGCGATGAAACGCGGGTCTTCTCCGGCGTAAATCATTTTGGCCAGCCAGTACAAAGCCGCGTCCGGATCAGAGCCGCGCATCGACTTGATGAAAGCGGAGATAATATCGTAATGAGCCGACTCGTCATAGACAATTTGTTTTTTCTGAATAGACTCTTCGATAATGCTCAGCGTGATCTGGATTTTCTTTTCTTTTTCCGGTGTGGTCAGGACGGCGAGGTCTATCGCGTTGAGTATTTTGCGCGCGTCACCGCCGGCCATCAAGACCAAATGTTTTTTGGCGTCGTCGTCCATAGCGATATTGGGATACTTGCGGAGGCAATTTTCTATTATCTGCAGACTTTCCGGTCCGGTCAGCGCCTTAAATTCAAAAACCTGCGAACGGGAAATCAGCGCGGGATTGACGCTGAAATACGGATTTTCGGTAGTCGCGCCGATGAGAATAATCACGCCGGATTCCACATCGGGCAGCAGCGCGTCCTGCTGGGCTTTGTTGAAGCGGTGTATCTCGTCGAGAAATAATATAGTACGCCGTTTATGATAAGCCAGCGTTGCTTTGGCTTTCTCAATGACCTCGCGCAGCTCGGCGACTTTGGAATTGACGGCGTTGAGCTGGATAAATTCGGCCTGCGTTTTGCGCGCGATCAAATTAGCCAGCGCGGTTTTGCCTGTGCCGGGCGGCCCCGAAAAAATCAGAGAATTGAGCCGGTCGGCTTCGATAGCGCGCCGCAGCAGCCGTCCCTCACCGACGATATGCTCCTGTCCCACAAATTCCGCGAAATCCTGCGGCGACATTCGTTTGGCCAGCGGCATGCCGAGGTCGGTTTTGAATAAATCCATAGGTCATTAAGTATAGCAAATAGATTTAAAGTATATTTGCTGAAAATCTGGGTATGAATTTCTGTATGCTGAAACTAAAAATAATATTTATCGCCGCGCTGCTGGCCTGCGCCTGTGCCGCCAACAAGACAGCTTACGGTCTGGAAGATGTTTTGACCGGCGCTGACGCCGCGGCGCGCGGCGGAGCATATCTTGGCGGTGCGGACAACAATAGTTTCGTTTTTCAAAACTACGCCGCTATAGCGCAAAATCCGGCGCCGCGCGTTTCTCTGACGGCCTTCAAATTGATCAGCGAAGTTAATTATCTTTCCGCGGCCTACAGTCAGGGCAGTTTTGGTTTGGGCGCGCTGACTATACGCGAGGACGGCGGCAAAATCCGCAGCAGCAGCAATCAAATCAGCGGCGGCCGCATCAGCTACAGCGACACCACACTGTACGGCGCGTACAGTCTGCCGGTGGATTTTGCGGGCGAACAGTTTGCTCTGGGTTTGCGCGGCAAATACTCCAGCCGTCATTTCACAGGTTTTGACGGGACGGCTTGGGGGCTGGGTTTTGACGCGGCCGGTCAGTATCAGTATGGCGATTATTGGACTTTGGGCGCGGAGCTAAACAATTTGCTGGCCACAGGCCTGCGCTGGACTTCCGGCGAGACGGAGTTTTTGCCGCTGACGCTGGCTCTCGGCGTGAAATTTAAAGCCCTGGGGCCGGAAGGTTATTACTGGCAAAAATTTGAGCGGCAGAGCCTGGATTTTTATGCAGATTGGCGCACGGCGGATTATGATACGCTTTTTAGCGCGGGCGTGGAGTTTCGGGCCGCAGATTATTTGGCTCTGCGCGGCGGGATCAGGCAGGTTTACGATCTCTGGGGCGAGGCTGGCACGAAGCATTTAAAATTTTCCGCCGGCGCCGGCGTAAACTGGCGCGGTTTTTATCTGGACTATGCCTACAATCCCGCTGATGATTTGGCGGAAACCCTGACCCATTTTTTTACTTTGGCCTATCGTTTCGATTTGCCGAATCCAAAACCCGAACCGGAGCCGGAGCTTCCCGTCCGCCGGCGTATTTTTTCAGACATAGACCATTTAGCTCTGGCCGAGCATCTGGCTATTGAGGATCTGGGCTATCTGGGTATTTTTGAGCCTATTTCCGGCAGTTTGTTTCAGCCGCAGGCCGAAATGACACGGGGAGAATTGGTGGCTATTCTGGTCGATTTACTGGATGAGTCAGAAGTAAATATGCCGGATAATAATGGAGAGGTTGTTTATTACAATAATTATGCAGAAAAAGCCAGCGCTTACGGCCTGTTGCGCGGCTATCCTGACGGAAGCTATCGTCTTGAGCAACCCGTGCGCCGCGATGAAGCCGCTTGCTTTGTCATTAGATATGACGAAATATTGTTTAATAATGATAAACAGTTGAATGTTTCTATACAAAAATATAGAGATGTGCCGGATTTGCACTGGGGACAGGTGGATATTAATACAACTAAACAGCAGAGCTTGACACAAGGAATTGGCAAGGATGTCTTTTTGCCTAAAACAAATTTAACCAGGCTTGACGCGGCACGCATTATTTCAAGAATGGAAGCAATTCGTGAAGCAAGACAATACTTACCAGAATTAATTATTGATACACAATAACAATAAAATATTTCGCAATAGTTAACATGTCTAAGCCTTATCGAGGTGTTTTATTATAATTAACACGGCTTAATTTTTAGCCGTGTTTTAATGGCGATTAATTAAAACACAGAATATTTATGTGCAATAATTGTTAATATGTTGATGAGTTGGCAGATTGACTATGAATTGTTGTTAAGTGTAAATTAAAATTCATTAGAGGATGTGTTTAGTATAAGTGTACGCACGCAGACTAAGGTGTTTTTTCCCGAAATCTAAGCCATTTTTAGAAAATGATAATGACTATCGGAATTATTGTTTTATGATCTATAACATTCAGCCGCTGATATTTTTGAGGCCACCGCATAAACTCTCCTCTGGAGAGCCTTTGCTGGTCTGCGCTCAAGGAGCGAAGTACAAATAGTATAAAACGATAACTATATTTAATTGTAAATACAATAAAAATTTAACAATGCATTAGTGTCAAGCTGTTATTATTAAGTTAAATAATATAAATCAGTTGGATATATAGATATTTTTCGCTTTACAAAAATTTTTTTTTATAGTAGCATTAGGTATAAGTTTAGTATATGTAACTATTGTATGTATTTGGGGGGACAAAACTTGTGAAAAAGTTTTTCCATTTATCTTTAATATTTTTAGTTTGTGCCTTGCAAGCCGCGCCCGGACTTTCTCCGACTCTGGCGGAGATACGTTCCAGCGATAATGATTGCGCTGCTTTTACCTGGCATCAACCGGAGATTAACGCCGGCCAGGAAATAACGGGCTACTATGTTTATTGGGGCGCTGACGAAGCCGGAGTGTCTGATTTTTTTCAGAACAATAATTTTCAAGATAACGCCGCGCGGTCTTTTGACCCGCCGCCGGTGCAAGATTTTGGCGAGTATTATTTGCGGGTGCGCGCTGTGGACGAGGCCGGACACAGCGGAGGCTGGGCGACAGTGCTGACTTATATATATGAAGATGAAACGGAAACATTGGCTGAACTGGAAGAAGAGGAATATACAGAAGAAGAATATGCGGAAGAATATTCTGCTGACGAAGAAACTGAATCAGCCGAAGAAGAAGAAATTTATTTTGCCGAAACTGCGGGCTTAGAAGAGGCGGCGGAAGTTAACACTGTCGAAGGAGACCTTTTAGCTGTGGCGACGCAAATGTCCGGCGGTGATTTTGTAATCAGCAACGCTTCGTTTGTTTTTGAAGGCGGTGGCGACAATCCTTTTGTGCGGCCGATACAATTGCCGCCGATAATTTTTAGCGAGGACGGCGTGCGTTATCAAGATGAGGAAATAGGGGAGTCTCCGCAGGTTGCAATGCGGCCGATACAACTGCCGTCGGCCGTAATAGCAGACGCCGCCGATGCGGGAACAGAAAAAGAAATAGAATACACCGAGGAGTATGAGAAAAAAACCGAAGAAGAAATTTTGGAAGAAATAATTGCGGCTGCGGAAACAGAACGCGCCAATGGAGCAGTTTTTAATCCGGAGCTGCCGCTGACCAGAAAAGAAATGTTTAAAATGGTTGTGTATATGCTGGAGGAGCAGGGGCTGCCGCTGCCGGAAAAAACTGTCCCGCAATTTTCGGACTTGAGCGCCGAACACTTGACGCTGGCTGAAAAAGCGGCGCGCTATGGTTTGCTGCGGGGTTTTCCGGACGGCACGGCGCGCCTAGATCAGCCGCTGCGCAAGGCGGAAGCGGCTTGTATTTTTGCCCGGTACAACACAGCGGTCGGCGAAAATTTGGCCGGTGTTTTTTTGAGCGCGCAGGTTTTTATTGATGTGCCAAGCGCGCATTGGGCTTATCAAGAGATCGCGCAGACGAGAGAATTTTTTACAAGTTCGGCCGAAAATTATTTTCAACCGCAGGCCGAAATTTCGCGTTTGGACACCGCAAAAATGCTGGCCAAATTTAAATACGTACAGGACAGGCGGGAAGATTTGCCGCCGCTGTCCATCGGTCAGCCAGCGCCCGCGGCCGGCGCCGCGGAGAACGCGCAAGTCTCGCATTTGCCGGAGCCAGGAAAAGAACAGTAAAAAACAATTTGTGCTCCAGCTGGACAGGTGTATAATGCGGGCAATTTAATTCTTTGAAGGGGGATTTCATGAAAAGATTTTTGTTCGTATTTTTTTTATTGAGCTCTTTGTTTGCCGCGGATAAAATTTTGGCGACGATTGGCGCGACGAACATCACCGAAGCTGACGTCAAGGCTTATGTGGACACGCTGCCGGCGCAGTACACGCAGTTTTATTCCACAGCGGAAGGCCAGCGCGAAATACTCAACCGGCTGGTCAACAATAAACTGCTGGCTATCGAGGCCAAAGCGCAAGGCTATGAAAAAAATCCTGAGGTGCTGAAAATTCTGGAAAATGTCAAAGAGGATATTATGACTGACCGCTATATCAGAAATTCGGTGGCCGACATTACAGTAAACGACACGGAAGTTTCTAAATACTACGAGGACAACAAGGCGAAATTTGTGCAGCCGGAAGCGGTGCGCGCCAGCCATATTTTGGTGGACACGGAGGAAGAATTAAAAACCGCGCAGGCCGAGTTGGGCAAAGGCCGTGATTTTTCTGATGTGGCCAAAGAATTTTCCACAGACCCGGGCAGCGCGGCGCAGGGCGGCGACTTGGGTTTTTTCACCAAAGGCCAAATGGTCGAGCCGTTTGAGCAGGCCGCGTTTGCCTTGAAAAAAGGCGAGACCACAAAGTCCGCCGTGAAAACGCAGTTTGGCTGGCACATTATCAAAGCGACAGACCGCCGCGCCGAAACCCAGCGCCCGCTGAATGAGATTAGACAGGATATACGCGAGGCTTTGCTGCAACAAAAGCAAACTGAAAAATATAATCAGTTGGTGGAAACTGCCAAGAAAAAATATCCGGTCAATCTTAAATAATGACTTTGCGGATCAGCAGCGCCGCTAAAATAAATCTGGTCTTGAGCGTACTCGGCAAACGCCGAGACGATTATCATGAACTGCGGACGATACTGCAGTCGGTGTCTCTGTATGATACTTTGGAGTTCGCGCGGGCGGAGCGGCTGGAAATAGACGCGCCGGCCGGCATCACGGAACAGCCTGAACAAAATCTGGTTTATCGCGCGGCTGAAATTTTTTTGCAAAAGTACGCGCCGGCGCAGGGCGTCAAAATTACTTTGACCAAAAAAATTCCGCTGGCGGCCGGTCTAGCCGGAGGTTCGGCGGATTGCGCCGGCGCGCTGCTCGGCCTGAATAAATTTTTGGCAGTCAATTTGCCGCTGGCCGAGTTGGATAAAATCGCCAATCAACTGGGTTCGGACATCGCCTATTGTTTGCGCGGCGGCGCGTATCTCGCCCTCGGCCGCGGAGAGATGCTGCGAAAAATTCCCGAATTGCCGCGGCTTTACGGCTTGATTTTGAAACCGCCGTTTGCGCTTTCCACAGCCGAAGTATACCGGGCATATCGTCCCGCCGGGGTTAAAATTTTTGCTGACGACGCATATATAGAAGGCAAAATTTCGCCGGAAAATCTGCCGACACACAATGCTCTCTGGCCTGCGGCAGGCGCTCTGCAGCCCGAATTACCGGCCTACAGACAAATATTAAAAGCAACAAACCCTATTGCCTGTAGTATGTCAGGCTCTGGCGCGGCGCTTTTTGCCTTTTATAATGACAAAATTACCCGAGATAAGGCTGCAGTCTCTCTTTACGGCAGGTATGAGATTTATCCGATAGAAACAATAAATTCCGCGCAAACAATCAGCGAAAATTAATTTATCCACGACTTATCCACAGGGTATTTTTGCCTGCCGTTCACTGAAACACCTGATTTTACTAGGGTTTGCGCGATTTTGCACAAAAACGAATGAAACACGCTATATGTATGGCTTGGTATCACACAAAATATTCACATATAGCGTTTAAATTTTTTAATAATTGTGAAATAAAATTTTTATAGCCCAAAATACTCTAAATGTTTTAAACAAGTTATCAACATCAATCAAACAACAGTTCTTTTGCCGTACTTAGGCCATTTTTTAGTATTTCTTCACGGGCTTCGGCGAAAGAGTATGTGATACTGTCCGAAAAAGAACGGTATTCAAAAAGACCAGAACGGCCTTTGAAACCCTCCGGCGCGGACGGACAAAGTTTGCGGTAAAGCCGCTGGGAAAGAATACAAATCAACACCGCCTCAAGCAAATACTTGACGATGCCGAGATCGAGCAGCCGTGTAAAAGTTTCCAGTGTGTTGCGCGTATGCAGCGTGGCAAAAACCAAATGGCCGGTCAACGCCGCGCGCACGGCGATTTGCGCTGTCGTTTCGTCGCGAATTTCCCCGATAAAAATAATATCCGGGTCCTGCCGCAAGACCGCGCGCAGCACTCCGGCGAATCCCAGGTCGCGGGCTTGATTGATCTGCACCTGATTAATGCCTTCCAGTTGATATTCTATAGGGTCTTCAATAGTAATGATGTTTTTCCGCGCGCGATCCAGTAATTTGAGCAGGGAGTAAAGCGTGGTGGTTTTGCCCGAGCCGGTCGGTCCCGTAACCAGAATAAGGCCGGCTGTTTTGCTGATATTGTTTTGCAGCGACGGCAGTATGGCGGATGGCAGACCCAGCGAGCTGGCGTTTAACTGCAAAGATTGTCCCAGCAGGCGCAAAACAATTTTTTCACCCCAAAACACCGGCATAACCGACAGGCGCACATCGCGTTCTTGATAAGTAAAACGGCCGTCCTGCACGCCGAATTTATTGGTGTCAATGCCGGCCATTATTTTGAGACGCGAAAAAAATTGTTCACGCCCGGCCGCCGGATACCGCCGCCAAACCGCCAGCAGTCCGTCCTCGCGGCAGCGCGCCTGAAAATATTCTTTGAAAGACTCAATATGTATGTCCGAAATATTTTCCGCCAGACAATGGTCTAGCAAGTCGTTGATTTCTTTGACCGGATTCATGTTTGTACTCCTTTCGTTATTTCTCTTGACTTGTCAAAAAATTGTGCTAATCTTTTATCTAGTGATGCCTCTGCCCCTCGCCGGACTGCTAATGCCGGAAAGATAGCAGAGGCATCTTCTTTATATAACTCAACGTTTGATACGTATGCTGAATGAAATTGGCTTCTTTGTTCGGTTTTTAGTTTTGTTTTTAGGTTTTGTAACGTAAATCTAATATAATAAATTTTAACGTTTTTCTGTTTATCGGTGAAAAATATTTTAGAAACATAATTGCTATAGCCTACGAAATTCGGGTGTTCTTTATGGCTTTTATTGACCGGCTCAGTCCAGGCCAGGATAGCTTTTTGATAAGCAACGGCTAATTTTCTTATAATACGTAAATCAAACCCAGTGTGCCGGATTATTTTATCGAAAGCGTTATTAACAAAAGTAGCGTTTTGGCCTGTATTTTCGTTTTGGATTGTTCCAATTCTTGTATATATTTCCCAGGCATCTTCCATAAGCAATTCTTGCTCCGCAACCTTTAGCGGTTTTAAGTTTTTTATTTTTTCAACAATATTAAAATTTTGCATAAAATCTCTAACTTTTTACAAAAACTTCCAACATTTTTGCCAACCTATATCTAGATATGCTGCAAGAAAAATGCCAACTTCACGCCGTGGCCGCAACCCGGCAAGACAAACACTTTTGCTTGGGTGTATAATTGTTTAACCCGTTTTCGAGGTGCATTATGCTGATTCTTATTATAGGCGCGTGTATGCTGCTGTCCCTGCTGGTAGGCGCGTATATCGCTATTGGTGAAAAGTACAATGCCAGCGAAGCGACCTGCGCGCTGTTGGTGCTGAACAGTTTCTTTTTAGGTCTGGCGTTTGTCGTCTACGGGCTGACCGAAATTTTCTAATGTTTCCGGCAGCGCGTTTGGCTATACCCAAAAATGCTTACCGCATCGCGCTGCAGCGGCTCGCGCGGCTGAAAACCTTAAAGCCCAAAGCGGATTATCCGATGATCGATTCTTTTCCGCACGGCGCGCCGCTGGGCGGATTTGGCGCCGGCACTTTTAGCCGCAGTCCTTACGGCGATTTTAATATCTGGCATCTTTTCCCGGGTGTGCATATTGAGGAGATTTTGGATGTTTGCGGACTGGCGGTTTTTCGCAAAACCAAAAACAAAACCGAAGCATATCCGCTGTCGCTGCGCAGTAAAATCTGGACAAAGAAAAAGCTGAATCCCAAAAAATGCGAATACGCGGCTTTGTATCCGAAATCGTGGTATCAATACAAAGAGCTGGACGTGGTGGTCGAGCAATTTTCGCCGGTGCTGCCGCATAATTATAAAGAAACGTCTTACCCGGCGGCCTGTTTCAAAGTGCAGGTCAGCAATAAACAAAAACAGCCGCAGGAGATCGCCGTGTTATTTAGCTGGCAGAATATTTTGGGCTGGGGTTTTGACAATAGCGGCGCGGCGACCGAGCAAAAATATGTAAAAGATCTTGGCCGCCGCCGCAACAAGCGCGTGGAAGATGCGGACTACAAAGGTATTGTTTTTCAGGCAGAGTCCGCGCGCGCGGCGGACACGCTGTCCGGCGAAATGTGCCTGGCGACGTATGCTCCGGAAGGCGCGCAGGTTTCTTTTTGCACGCAATTTGACGCAGAGAGCGGCGCGCCGGAGATTTGGGAATCTTTTGCGGCGCGGGGTATTTTGCCGGAAAATGTCAGTACAAAATA
Source organism: Candidatus Termititenax aidoneus (assembly GCA_003864455.1). Classification (GTDB taxonomy): domain Bacteria; phylum Margulisbacteria; class Termititenacia; order Termititenacales; family Termititenacaceae; genus Termititenax; species Termititenax aidoneus. The sequence continues at coordinate 29,005 of BGZN01000006.1, forward strand.
CGAGCAGCCGGCCGGCGCGCTGGCGGTCAAAGCGTATTTAAATCCCGGAGAGACACTGACGCTGCCTTTCGCGCTGGTCTGGGATATTCCGTTTTGTCTGCGCGGCAGGGTGCAAAAATATTACACAAAATATTTTGGCGCGGACGGCGAAAATTCTTTTGCCATAGCGCAGGAAGTATTGGAAAATATGGCTAAATATTCCGCTGAGATCACGCGCTGGCACAATTCTGTCGCCAAAAAAGTCCCGCCGCGCCTCGTGCCGGCTATGTTCAATGAACTGTATTATCTGGCCGACGGCGGCAGTATCTGGGACGCGCGCACCGGCTTGTATTCGTATCTGGAGTGTTACGATTATCTTTTTTATGAAACGCTGGACGTGCGTTTTTTCGGCGCGTTCCCGCTGGCCAAATTCTGGCCGGACATCGAAAAAAGGATCATGCAGGAATTTACTAAAACGATTTTTACAGAGGATTCGGTCAAGATAGATTATCACGCACAGGCGGCTGTTTCAGAAAAAATCCTGGTCAGCGGTGAACACAACAAAAAATTTATTCAGCGCGACCTGCGCAAACGCAAAAACGCTTTGCCGCACGATCTCGGCTCGCCGCTGGAAGCGCCCTGGGAAAAGATCAACGCCTATACCTGGCAGAATGCCAATCGCTGGAAAGACTTAAATTCCAAATACGCGCTGCAGATTTACCGCGCTTATTATTATCACGGCAAAAAAGATCATGAGTTTTTGGCGGAATGCTGGCCGGGTCTGCTCAAAGCGGTCGAGTATCTTTCCGCGTTTGACACAGACAACGACGGCCTGCCGGAAAATGAAAATTTTCCCGACCAGACTTTTGACAACTGGCTGATGCGGGGGACTTCCGCGTACTGCGGTATTTTGCGTCTGGCGTCTTTGCAGGCCGGAGCGCAGATCGCGGAAATACTCGGCGAAAAAGAACAAGCCCAAAAATGGCGGCGGCTGCTTAAAAAAGCCAAAGATTCCTTAAATCGCAAGCTCTGGAACGGCCGTTATTTTAATTTTGACGAGTTTTCCGGCGATGTCATGGCGGCGCAGTTGGCCGGACAGTGGTTTTTGGAACAAATGCATTTGCCGGGCGTACTGGAGCCGGAGCAAATAGACGCCGCGTTGAAACATATTTACCGCAGCAATTTTCTCAACGTGGAAAACGGACGGCACGGCTTGGTCAACGGCCGCACGGCCAAAGGCCAGCCGGTGAAAGTTGCGCAGGGCAATGACGCCTGGACCGGCGTGAACTACGCGTTTGCCGGACACTTGCTCCTGCGCGGCCGGAGAAAAAAGGCGGAAAAACTATTGCGGCGCGTCAACAGCCTGCTTTACAAAAAAGGCATGTTATTCCGCACGCCGGAGAGCTGGGACAGCCGCGGCAGATTTGTCTCGTCTATGTATATGCGCCCGGGCGTGATCTGGGCGCTGGCGGACTGGTATTAAACCCATTTAGTCGGCAGATTCTTATTAAAAGCTTTCAGCATATTCAACAAAGCCTTTTGTAAATCCGGAGGCACTTTTTTTAATTCACACAAAATCTGCCGTTCAAAACTATGCTGTTTTAGCACAGTTGGGTTGCCGGGCAGTTCGTTTAAAGAGCTAAACCACCAATCCATGTTTACGCCGTATTTTTGATTGATGCGCAGGAGCGTCAGCAGGTGAGGCAGGCGGTGTCCTTTCAGGAAACGAAAATATTCACTGACCGCCATATCCAGACTGTCCGCCGCGGCTTCTATTGTCTCGCCGCTGTTCTGGCGCAGCAGAGACAGCTTCTCACTGAGGAGAAGTTTCAGGTCGGCGCTGGTAAATTCTTTAGACATGCTAAAAACTTTTTTAAATTTAACCTGTTAGTCGCCAAATTTATAAATGGCAAACAGCGCAGAAATTTTTTGACCGTATTGCCACTGACGCAAAGTAAAAACCCCGCTTACAATCAATAATAACAAAATTTTAAAGGGGGGTATTTTTATGACAATAGCCACAGGCGAACGGATGTATGCGTCAGACATTAATAATCTGATTTTTTTCCCGATAGGCACTATTTTGCAATTTAGCGGCAGTGAGTACACCAGATTGACCAATGCTCGAACGGCAGACAACAAAGTGATTTGGACGCTGTGTAATGGAACACCTGTTAATGGAATAACTGTTCCAAATTTGGTGGACAAATTCTTGCGCGGCGCGGCCAGCTCCGGCACAACTGCCGGCGCGGACAGCCAGAGCGTAACCATAACCTCCACTAATCTCCCCGAGCACACTCACGGAGTAGGCACATTGTCTATGTCCGCACTTTCCGCAACTGAATTGCCCGTGTCCGGATTATCCGCATCAGGACTTTCCATATCTGGACAGACTATTTCCGGCCTGTCTATAAGCGGTCTATCCGTGGATACTAGCGGAGCGCATACACATTCCGGCACTGGCACAACAAATACCGGTAGCGGCGGACATACGCATAGTGTTTCAGGAAACACAGGTGAGATGAGCGGAGACACTTATGGTGAATTTTCTGTTGCATCTGATCGCGGCATGATTCGTAGCAATACTGGGGTTTGTTCTGGCCGGGCGGTTAAAGGAACATACTACTCTGACGGCTCAACAGACACTCAAAATGGCGTTAGCGGAAATGGCGTCAAAATAAATTTATCTCACACACATGACTTTTCATTCTCTACTTCTGAAAACGGCGGAACACATGCTCACGATGTTAATGTAAATATTCCCGAAGGCGGTTCGCACTCGCACACTATTAGCGGCGGGACTATTTCTAGCGGGACTATTTCCGGCGGAACTATCACCGGCAGCATTACCGGCGGCACGGTCAGCGGCAGCATCGACGCCGGCGCTATTACCGGTTCGACAGAGAGCGCCGGCTCCGGTTCGGCGCTCACTATTAACACTTTGCCGAGTTATTATACTGTAGTCTATATAATGAAAGTGGCGTGATTTTTACGCTTAAATATTTGACGTCCTTTGCTGGCTGCTTCTGCCCGGCCATTTGCGCCGCGGATAATCCGTCCGGTAATGCGCGCCGCGGCTTTCTTTGCGCCGCAAAGCTCCGCGCACGCAGAGTTTTGCGCAAAGCCGCAAATTATTTTCTTCCGGCGAACTGTCGGGCAGACTCTGTAAACTTTCTAGGGCTGCGGTCAATCCGGTTTGAGTGCGGATAATACCGGCCTGCCGCCACATAATTTCCTGAATGGCCGCGCGAATATTGGCGGATCGATTTATTTTGACCTCGTCAATATTTCCGGCGAAAACTTTTTCGCCGGAGCGGTCTTGCAAAGCAGCCGCGGCCGCGCGCCGGCCAAAAACCAAACCTTCCAGCAGTGAGTTGCTGGCCAGACGATTTGCGCCGTGCACGCCGGTCGACGCGCATTCTCCGCAGGCCAGCAGTCCGCGAATATTTGTCCGGCCGTGAATATCCGTAGCGATGCCGCCCATAGAATAATGCGCCGCCGGCACGACAGGCACGAGGTCTTTGGCGACATTGATGCGCAGATCCTGGCATTGCCGGTAAATCGACGGAAAACGCGCCGGAATATCTATCGCCGCCGTTGTAAAATCCAGCAGCACGTGGTCGGAATTGGTTTTCTGCATTTCAGAAACGATAGCGCGGGTTACCACATCGCGCGGCGCCAGTTCCGCATAAGAATGATAGTCCGGCATGAAACGGCGGCGCAGGACATTGCGCAGCACAGCTCCCTCGCCGCGCACCGCTTCGGAAATCAAAAACTGACTTTCATGCGGACGCGGATCGTAAAGCGAAGTCGGGTGAAACTGCACAAACTCCAGATCACGGATTTTTGCTCCAGCGCGGTAAGCTAAAGCGATGCCGTCGCCGCTCAAGCCGGAAAAATTAGTATTGTATTTGAAAATCTGCACATAGCCGCCGGTCGCCAGAATTGTCTGGCGCGCCAGCACAACAAATTGCCGGCCGTCTTGTAAAAAAATCCCGCCGTGGCAGCGGCCGCGCTCCATCAACAACTGCAAGCATTGCGCCTGGGAATAAAGCGTCAAATTGCCGCGGTCATTTTTTTGTAAAAATTGCCGCATGCCGCGCTCCACTTCCGCGCCGGTGGAATCGCCGGCATGCAAAATGCGCCGATGCGAATGCGCGGCTTCCTGACCGAGTATCAGGCCATTGTCGTCGCGGTCAAAAAACACACCCATTTCCAGCATTTCCTGGACACAGGGAATGCTTTCAGCGACCAAAACGCGCACGGCTTTTTTGGCGCAAAGTCCGGCTCCGGCATACAACGTGTCGCGGTAATGAAAAGCCGGCCGGTCGGTTTTGTCCATGACCACGGCGATACCGCCCTGCGCCAACTGCGTGCTGCTGATATTTGGCGAGCCTTTGTGCGCCAGTGCGACGCGTCCGCCTTTGACCGCTTCGATCGCAGCCGAAAGTCCGGCGATGCCGGCGCCGACGATCAAAACGTCGGTTTGGCGAATGTCTTTTATCCTGTGCACGGTTATTGTATCATACTCCCCTATGAAACTTTGCGTAATAGGCACCGGCTATGTCGGTTTGGTTGACGGGACTTGTTTTGCGGAAACTGGCAACACTGTGGTCTGCGTGGACACCGACAAAACAAAAATTGACGCGCTGCTATCCGGCCAAATCCCGATTTACGAACCCGGGCTGGAAACGCTGGTCAAGAAAAATGTCGAGAAAAAAAGATTGTCTTTTTCTACCGCTGTTCAGGCCGCCGTGCAAAACGCGGATATTTGTTTTATCTCGGTGGGCACGCCGCCCGGCGAGGACGGCTCGGCTGATTTGCAATATGTGCTGGCCGCGGCCAAAGCTATCGGCGAAAGTCTTAACGGCTACAAAGTGATCGTGGACAAATCCACTGTGCCGGTCGGCACTGCGGACAAAGTAAAAAAAGTAATTGCCGCGGAAACCAAACAGGCGTTTGACGTGGTGTCCAATCCGGAGTTTCTCAAGGAAGGCGCGGCGATTGAAGATTTTTTGAAACCAGACCGCATCGTAATCGGCACAGACAGCGAAAGAGCGTTCAAGGTCATGGAAACTCTTTACGCGCCGTTTGTGCGTACCGGCGCGCCGATTATCCGCATGTCCACGCGTTCCGCCGAACTGACCAAATACGCCGCCAACGCTATGCTGGCCACGCGCATTTCTTTCATGAATGATTTGGCCAATCTTTGCGAACTGGTTGGCGCTGATATTGATATGGTGCGGCAGGGGCTGGGTTCTGATCCGCGCGTGGGCAAAAGATTTTTGTTCCCGGGTATAGGCTACGGCGGCTCCTGTTTTCCCAAAGACGTCAAGGCGATTATTCGCACGGCGCAGGATAACGGCTACACGCTGGAGCTTTTGCAGGCTGTGGAAAATGTCAACGAAAAACAAAAACAAGTTTTGGCCGCGAAAATAAAAAAACATTTCGGCAGTCTGTCCGGCCGGAAATTTGCGGTGTGGGGCTTGTCTTTTAAACCACAAACCGACGACATGCGCGAAGCGCCGGCAATTGTTATTATCGAGGAACTGCTGAAAAGCGGCGCGCAGGTCAGCGCGCATGATCCCGAAGCGCTGCGTGAGGCCAAGAAAATTTTTGGCGCGCGGATAGATTATCAGACCGACAATTATGCCGCGCTGGACAAAGCCGACGCGCTGCTGATTTTGACCGAGTGGAGCGAATACCGCGAGCCGGATTTTGCCAGAATCAAAAGCCTGTTGAAAACCCCGGTCATTTTTGACGGGCGGAATATTTTCAATCCGGCTTTAATGAAAGAACAGGGCTTCAAGTATTATGCGATTGGCAGGCAAGAGGCAGAATAGCCAATTTCTCAAAAATCTTTTAAAATAAACAGGCGTGCTGGCCTCATCGTCTAATGGTTAGGACGCGAGATTCTCAATCTCGCAATAGGGGTTCGATTCCCCTTGAGGCTGCCAAGCGCGGTTTTCAATACGCGCGTAGGCGTGCCGGACGCATTGGCGGACGGCCTGCCAAGCGCGGTTTTCAATACGCGCGCAGGCGTGCCGGACGCATTGGCGGACGGCCTGCCAAGCGTGCAAAGCACGCGACGTAAGCGCGGTTTTCCCTAAAATATTTGCAATAATTTTGCGCTGCTGACGATAAAACAGTAAACTTTAATAAAGGAGATTTTTATGTTTATTGCCAGAAAAAATATCGCCGCCAGAGTTTTAAATTTTCCTAAAAAAATATTTAATGATTTTCGCGAGATTATTCACACGGAGAAAATGAAATATTGTGAATACCTAAGTCCGCGGGTCGAGAAAGCCAGGCTAATTAGAGAAATCAAAACCCAGAAACGAATCTATGCTGACAGCGTGCCTGATTTTGAGAGAGTTGTTGGCCTGCTAGAATGGATTGTCGATAAAAATACTGCGGATGCGCTGCTGGCCGCCGAACTTTTGCGGGATATTGCTAGAGCTGAAGCGCGATTTAGAGCCAAAAGCGGAAACCCGGCTAATTTTATACCCGGCTATCACCGAGAAAAAATAATAAAAACAATCCTTGACGAAGGAGATTCTGCGGAAGAAACGATAGAGCGGTTGTTGAAGAGATAATTTCATCTGGCGCTTGCTAGGGCGAGTTTCTATGCACGCGCTTTCCGTCGCTCATGTTCCGCTGAAGCGGCGCGGAGAGGGAGGGATTCGAACCCTCGGTGGCTTGCGCCACATCTGATTTCGAGTCAGATACGATCGACCACTCTGACACCTCTCCAGGCCGTTAGATTGATTATATAGTTTCTTTTCTAAAAATTCCAAGAAAAAACAAACATGGCAAAACCCAAAAGGTTTGTTTTTCGCATAAACCTACACCTGGTGCGAATAAAAGAGGTCAGCTCGGTGTAGGAGAGCTGGCCTTTTTTATTCTCTAAAAATTGGCCGATCGGGAGCAAAAATGACAAACAAAAAAATACCATATTTTGCAATTTACGCTATGGATTTCATGGCGTACAAAGATAAATTATCTCCACAAGATTTTTTTGATGTGATAGAAGCAATAAGCGAAATATGCATGTTCGGAGAAACCGAAAAGACCTTTGAGGGAAAGTACCAAAAACTGTATTTTGAACACCTGAAAGAAAATCTGGAGAAGCAGCAGAAAAAATATAAAATCGCATCAGAAAACGGCTCTCGCGGCGGCGCGCCGGACGGAAATAAAAACGCAAAATCAGACGAAAACAACCCAGAAACAACCAAAAATCAAGCAAAAAACAACCAAAACCCCGATGAAAAAACAACCAAAAATCAACCAAACATACAACCAAAAAACAACCTAAAATCAACCAAAAAACAAGCTACCAATCCAATCCAAACCAAACCAAATACAAACCAGATACAAACCAATCCAAATACAAATACAAACCAAATACAAATAATAAATACAAGCGCAAAAAAGGATTTTTGCGCTGATGTCGTAACTCCAAACGCGGAGTGGACGCAAATATTTTCGGACTGGCTGGAGTATAAGCGTGAAAGACGCCAGGCGTATCAATCCCTGCGAACAGCACAACACGCTTTTGACAACTTGCTCCGCATTTCAGGTTCGTGTGTCGCGGCGGCGCGCGAGATCGTGAGCACGTCGATCGCCAACAACTGGGCTGGTATGTTCCCCCTGCGCAACAAGGGTTCTCCAAGCAAGGCCGACGCCGCCCTGACCGCGGCGGTGAGTGTGCTGAAAAAAATCGAGAAGGGAGAAGTTTAAATGTCGAGCGAAATAATTTCACAGTCGCAAACAACAATCGTGCAGGCGGACAAAGAGGCAATCACGAAACTGCTGGCCATAACAGCAATTCTCAAAAGCGTTACGCTGACCAAGGAGCAGATAACCACATGGATTTCCGCTATCGAAAAAGACATTGCGGAATACAAGATCGATCCAGATCGGGTCATCGCGGCTCTGGATAATTTGCGCTTCAAGCACTCTAACTTTTCCGGTTTGGACTATGCAGACTTCGCCGAGGATTGCCGCGAAACCCCTTCGTGCCGCCGCTCAAAAAACCGCAAAATATATTTAGATATTTCAAGCAACGAAAACAATCTGAAAAAAAACATTACCGATTACGGTGAGCAAAATAACGAATTTATCCAGCAAATGAAAAAAAATCTTGAGGAGTTGCAAGTTGAAAAAGCAAAACTAGAAACTTTGCCGGAAGTCAAAGACCTTATCGCCGGAAGGGGGAAAGATAATGTCCGATAGTTGTTTTTTTGTATCGCCAGCAAACACCAAGATGGAAATACAGATAATGCGTCTTGGCAAATTCTGCGTCAAGAGCGGATTGTCCGAGGATCAGCAAGCGGAGTATTTCAAACGCTTTAAAAACTCCAATGCCGATATTCTGGAAAAAGTCATCGACGGTTATATCGCCGAAAATATTCCATCTCGAGGTATGCCGTCCATCTCGGAACTTTTCAGCATGTACTCGGCGGCGGACAAAAAAACCAGACCCGTGCCGGCAAAAAAATGTCCGTACTGCAAAACTTCTGCCGGATATATTTTTGTCGAATACTGGAAAAACGGCTTTGTGAGAAGCACGGCTGTTTGCGCTTGCCCGTATTGTGAGGCCGGAAGCCAGCGGCATACACGCGAAAACGCCGCCTATTACGATCCGAACGGAGATTATGCTTTGGCTTTTACGTCGGAACTTGATTTCAAAAGTGCGAAAAATTCCGAAACTCAAAACAGCGAGCCGGTGGCCTTTGATTTTTCCGGAACGGTAAGCACGCTGGCTGAAAGTTTGAGCATGGAGAATAAGTCATGAGCGCGCCCAGACTGCATAACACGCGCAAACTGGCGCACGCGGAAAAAGATTTAAAGCATTTTAGCCCGGCGCGTATAGCTCAACCGGCAGAGCAGACGGCTCATAATCGTTCGGTTGCAGGTTCAAATCCTGCTACGCGCACCAAAATTTGCCTGCTGGATTTATTTGCCGGCATCGGCGGATTTCATCTGGGATTTAAGCGCGCTGGAATTGAAATAAAAAAATCCGCATTTTCGGAAATAGATAAATTCGCCGTTAGCGTATACAAACGAAATTTTCCTGAAAGCGAGGCACTGGGCGATGTACGAAATATTAACGGAACTGCCTTTTCCGAACTCGGCGGGAAGCCGGACATCATCACTTTCGGAAGTCCTTGTCAGGATCTGTCGCTGGCTGGAAAACGGCGCGGACTTAAAGGACAGCGAAGCGGTCTGTTCTTTGAGGCGATTAGAGTTATCGAAAAAATACAACCTAAATATTTTATCTGGGAAAACGTCAAAGGGGCGTTTTCCAGCAATGGCGGAAGGGACTTTTATCAAGTGCTTGAAGCCGTTACCAACGCTGGGTATGACTGTCAATGGCAGCTGCTTAATACTGCATGGTTTTTACCCCAGAATAGAGAGCGGATATACCTTGTCGGATATGCTAGAGGAGCGGGTAGACCGAAAGTATTTCCTTTCGGAGAAACAGACGCAAAAGATTTTCACAGAAACAAAACTGAAAAAACAATACGTGAAGTTGCTGGAACGCAGACAGACAGACAGTACGCGAGCTGGAACGGAACTTACCTGAAAGAGTTGATCGGCAGCGATAAACAGGGGCAAAGAGTGTACAGCGTGGACAGGGCTTCCGTTACTCTTAACTCCGGCGGCGGCGGCTGGGGCGCGAATACTGGATTGTATGCCATACATAATTTGCAGCCAAGACACGGCAAGGGCAACGGCGGCAAAGGCCGCCTTATGAAAACCGCAGACAGCAGTTATTGTGTGAATACAAATAACGGGCAGGCCATCGAGATGTACAGCGGTATCCGCAAATTGACGCCTGTCGAGTGCGAGCGGTTACAGGGTTTTCCCGATGGCTGGACAAGATACGGTGATGACGGAAAAGAAATTTCCGATTCCCAGAGATACAAAATGTGCGGCAATGCGGTAACCGTAAATGTCGTTGAGGCTATCGCCAGAAAATTATTTTACAGCGAGGTGTGTTATGCCTAAAAAGTTCCGTGTTGCGGGCGAACTGAATCGCAAGGAAATAATCAAAAAACTGGATCGGCTCTGGGCTGACTCGGTGAAAAAACGCGCGGGATACAAATGCGAGTATTGCGGCAGAGACAAAAACATTGTAACGCTCCACGCCCATCATATTTTCAGCCGCCGGCATCTCGGCACGCGCTGGAATGTAAATAACGGCGTATGCCTCTGTTACAAGTGCCACTTATTCACGGCGCATAGAGATACCGGAACTTTTATGTTGTGGAATATCCGCACCAAAGGACAAAAGACAATAGATAATTTGGAACTTCAGGCGCACTCAATAACAAAATTTTCCACCGGAGAACTGAAACTTTTGGTTGATAACTGGAAACAAAACAACACTTGCAAAATAACGGGCTTGCCCGTGAAAGGGATCAGATGAGCGATTGGACTGGAAACACTCACAGCGTGCACTCCACCAATGGCTCAAGGCATCTGGCGGTAGCGGAGCGTGAACAGCACGACTATTACGCAACAGAGCCAAAAGCAACCGAGTTGTTGCTGGAACTGGATACTTTTTCTGATGTCTGGGAGTGCGCTTGCGGCGGCGGACACATGGCCGAGGTTTTGAAAACGCACGGCCTGCTGAGTACAGCAAGCGACAAATATGATTACGGCTATGGCAATATTTTTGATTTTTTAACCAGCCCTTTTGTGCCCGATGCTCTTTGGGACGGCGACATCATCACCAACCCGCCGTACGCCTTTGCGAATCAGTTTATCGAGATTGGTATTTCTCGTTTGTGTAACGGGCGCAAACTGGCTTTGTTTTTGCCTATCAGATATTTAGAGGGCAAAGAGCGCAAAAATATTTTCAAAAAATATCCGCCGAAAAAAGTATGGGTATCGTCCAGCCGTTTAATTTGCGCGCGGAACGGCGATTTTTCTAAAACCAAAGACAGCGCGGTTTGCTACGCATGGTTTATTTGGGAGAAAGGCTTTAGCGGTGAAACAAAACTTGGCTGGTTTAACTAGCGGAAGGAAGGCAAAAAATGAATAGAAGAAATTACTTTATTTCTCTTTCCGAAGAAAGCATGGAAAGGGATTTTGAGAAAGCCAAATTCTTTGTTGAAAGAGCCCGAAAAACAGAGAAAGCGAGAAAGGCCGCCCTAAAAGAAATGATGAACGAAAAAACTATTTTGAGGAGAGAAACTAATGTTTAGATTTTTTTTCTACAAAATCAGAGATGAGTTTTACAACGGCATTGTTAAAACTCCGTCCGTCAGCATCGGCAATTTTTTTGAATTGCTCTTTCAATTCCGGCGGAATACGCAGTTGGGTCTGGGCGTATTGGTGGCTATCCTCGGCTTTTGTTTTTTGCATGTAAGAATTATAACAGATGCTACCCACTTGACAAACTACCCAGTGGGTAGTATAATATAAATATAAATAGATTTGAAAGGAGCGAATATGAAAATCTGGAAAGAATCGGGAAGAAATAGATATCAATTTGATTTTAGGCTCAGTGACCATTGCATAGTACACATGGCCTGTGCCGATGAAAGGCTGTGCGGATTCCCGCAGAAGACAGAATTTTCCCCTGCGGAGCTTGAGGAGCTTGAGGCCACCAAGAAACGGCTTTTTGCCGTCTTGGAAAAGGAGCAAGGATCCCGTGCGGAGGCAGGGGAAATCGCCACTAAAATAAGGGGCGAATTTGGAATCGATTCCCCTGAATTTCAAAAGGCTTTCAGGTCTTTGAAAGCCTTTGATGAGCCTTGCCGCGAGGCAGAGAAGGCTTTTAACGAGGCTTGCGACGCCTACAATTCCGCCCTGCACTTGCAGGCGGAAAAATTTATTCAAAAAGAAATAAAAGAATTTTTGGATAAATACGAAATGGAACTTGCCGAAGAAAGAGATAGGGTAGCCGCGCTGCCTGTAAGCGAAACCTCGGAATTGCAGGATTGGGACGAGATGTCCGACGAAGAGGACGCCGCCCTCGCTATGCAGGAAATGCAGGGAAAGTAAGCCCTGACCGCAAGGCAGGCATTTTTAAGCTGTACATCAACGACGTGGACGGGACGCCGAGGGCGGCGTTGGTTTTGAGAAAGGAATGAAAATGAAAATTTTAAAAGATTTACTGGACGCGGTTGTATCGACGCTTTTGCCCATGGGCGTAGTGTTTTGCGCTGTTTATGCAATCGCGTGGCTTTGTGCGAAGTTTGTTTTTCATTCGGTGATTTGAGAGGAGCAAAGAAATGACCACGCCTGAAAAAGCATTAAGTGAAACCGTAAAGCTGGCAAATAAAGTTTTGGAAACGGATTACGACAAAGGGTTTGTCAGGCAGAACGGCCGCATGTACCGGGTGGGCTTTGATGATGATCAGCGCATGCTGGACGACCGCATTAGGTACGACCGAGAGTATGAAAATTTTGGAGCGGTTTAGGTTTTAGAAACAAAAAAGTAAAGGCGGTGATGACATGGGAACGACGCTAGAGGAATTTAAGGGCATAGGAATTGATACGGAAAGCAAGGAATTTCTGGCAGGAATTAAGTACGGCCGCAATTTAAGAGCGGAAAAGTTCAAAACCTGCGTTGGGTTTATCCGGTACTGGGCAAACCTGAACGAACGCAAAATTAAAGCAGTGAAAGAGGCGGCCTAATAGCGAGTTAAGCCGCCCGAAAACGAAAGCGAGGAAATTATAGCATGAGCGAATTGAATGACATAAGCATAGATGAGCTGGCGGAATTTGTGGGTTACAAGAAAGCCAAAGAAATATTAAACAACGAAAGCGAGGATAAATAATATGGGTATTCCGGTGCTAATTTTTGGTAAAAGCGGAAGCGGAAAGACAACTAGTTTAAGGAATTTTAAGGATTACGGGCTTATCTCGTGCATACCGAAGCCACTACCTTTTAAGGGCGAGGCGGTCAAGCGCTACGTTATTGATGATGCGGCGGTAATATGCCAGATGCTATTAGCGTCTAAAACTAACAAAATCGTCATAGACGATGCAGGCTACATCATGACAAATTTTTATTTAAGAAACAAAAATGAGGGTAATAAGTTTGGTGTTTTTGACGATGTAGCGAAGAACTTTAAAGAGATAGTCGACACAGCATCGTCCCTGCCGGACGATAAGATCGTTTATATCATCATGCACAGCGAGACAACGGATTCGGGCGAGACAAGGCCGCTGACCATAGGCAAGATGCTCAACGACAAAATCAATCTGGCCGGTATGTTTACGATCTGCCTCATATCCGAATACGCAGACGGTAAATACATGTTCAAAACACAAACGCGCGGGCTGGACTGCGCAAAATCACCGATAGGAATGTTTGATTTTTCCATCGACAACGATCTGGCAATAATAGATGCCAAAATCCGTGAGTATTACGGACTTAAAGATAAGCCGGAAGCAAATAAAGCAGAAACAAAAACAGAAACTAAAAACGAAAGCGAGGCCAAATAATCATGGGAATACTAAACAACTACATACCGGAAGAACCAAAAACATACACGCCGCCTCAAGAGGGCTGGCAGAGGGTGATGTGCTCAGACACCAAGGAAGATAGAACGAAAACGGGCAAAGACCGCGTAACGCTGGACGTCAGGACTGTATCTGACGGCATTGAGGTCAAGTACGCCTATTCGATCATCGGCGGAAGCGAATACACGAACGTAAATCTTACCGGCGTGTTTAGAGCCTTCGGCATTGATGTGGGTTTGTCTATCCCCTTAATTTCCGCTTTAAAGAACAGAACAGCGGAAGCATATATTTACCAAAAGCCGGACGAAAACGGCGAAAAAAAATACTGGAGCATAAGGAATTTCCGGTACGTCAAAACCGACACGGGCGAAAAAATAGAGACGTGGTATCCGACCGGCAAGAAAAAAGAGGCCGGAAAACAACCTGCCCCCATTGATACCGCGAAAGAAGTTTTTGGCGATGGAGATGCACCGTTTTAGAAATTATCATTTTAAAGAAAGGCGGAATAATTTTATGGAAGAAGTATCTGTTAAAAATGAAATAGCGGAAGCGAACTATGCGCAATTAGGCCAGCAAACGATAGCAGAGGAGATACTCGCCCTGCAAAAAGAGGCCGATCAGCTAGACGAGGCATTAAAAGCCCGCAAGGAAGCATTGATGGCGGCGATGCTCAATAGCGGAATTAAAACTATCCGCACGGAAAACGGCGTTAATTTTACTGTCGCCAAAAAGGAAAATCTCAAAATCAAGAACGTGGATGCGGCGTGGGACTTTTTGGAAAGCAATAATTTGGCTTTAGAGTTTCGCAAACTCGATGAGACCAAATTTAAAAAGATGTGGCCGACACATGAACTTATTGTCGCTGGTGAGCCAACTCTATATTTGAGCGTGAGGTAAACATGGAGATAGCAAGCAACAGCATCGATGTGGATTTGCAAATAAGCGAGGCGGAGAGACTGCTTAAAGACAAGTTGCTTTTGCTGGACAAAGTGGAAGCGGAAATATACGGGCTTAAAAAGCGGTTGCTGGAGCTGGGCGAAGCCAAACGCAAGGCCAAACTGGATATTGCGACGCAGAGGATAAACATCGGCCTTTTGCAAAAAGAGTTTTGGAGATTAAGGAACAGCAATTTGTAAAGTTCTGGTTATGCAAACCGCGGCGGTATTCCCCCCGATGCCGCCGCACCAAATAATGAAAGGAGTAAATCATGGATATTAGTAAAACAAGTGTGTTTGAAAAAATTAAAAATGGAAAGATACGGGAACTAGAGGAAAAGATAGAGAAATTGCTATGGAAGTTTATGGATGAACTGGGTTCGATAGATCGTGCGTTTTACCGCTATAGCCGTAAAACAATTGGTGAAAATATATTAACAGTTTTGCTTGAAAAAATCTTTTGTTTTGGAAAACGCACGGACGCAACCATTGGTTGTTTCAATGGTCTTCCGAAAAAGGATATTGATGAAAATTACGAAAAGTTGCTAGATGAAATAGCAGAGAATCAAACGCTCTCCCATTTGGAAAGTTTTATAGCACTTGTCCAAGCAGGAGACGAACAATGACTAAACAAAAATACCTAGACCCCAAAGAGGCGATCCGGCTGATGCTGGACGGGGAAGTGCTACAAGATTCGAATCGCTTTTATCGTTTTAATAAAGGTGCGTATTGTTTTGAGTCTAAGGGAGCGTTTGGCTGGAAAGCGAGAGCTATGCGCTTTGATTGTTTGCGTCGTAAGCCCAGAAAAAGAAACGGCCAATGACGCGGTGGGAATGTTTGACATGGGCGAACAGCAAGGACTCGTACGGGTGGTTAGTAAAACAACAAGCGGATTTTGATTGGGCATTGCCACAACATTATGGTTATAGCTGCGACCTGTCCCTATATGTCCGCGCGCGCCTGCTTCCCGATGGCACGGGTATCGACGAAAACACCTTAACGGACTTTTCAGTAGAGGTGGACGATGGAAAATAAAAAGATACGAACTGACGAAAATTCGAGTTATCCAGATGTGCCGGAAGACGAGTATAAAAGGATAATAAGTACGATCTATAAAATTTTGGCTGAATACTCGTACAAGAAACAGCGAGCCAGGGAGCTTGTCACGTTCATAAATCATGAGCGTAAAACCGCCCAAATAGAAGTATTGGAAGAATTAGACAAAGAAATACACGAAAGTGGACATGAGGACGGCAGCCACATTTGGGGAGTTATTAGGGACAAGATTGATTGCTTAACAAATTAAAAAGGGAGAAACAAAAATGAAAGACAAATTTTATTTGCGAATTGGCAAAAAAGAAAAAGGGTTTGTAGTAAAGGCGAGTGCCAGACCGATTTACGAAAGTTTAAGCACAAACCCGTATGCGGGTACGCCGCTCCCGACAGTATTAGTTTGCTTGGAGATTGATATACCCGACGAACGCTTTGCCGCCATAGAGCTTAAACTGCCGGAAATAAAAGACGCCAAGGAATGTTTGGAAATTAAAGAGGTGTCCGATGAAAAAGAATAAAACAAGAGAAGCGACAAATCAAGCGGAACGTGAACGGGTTGCAAAACGTTGTTTCGATGCAACAAAGAAAATCAGGGGAAGAAACGATATAACTTGGAAAAGCCAATATCCAGAGACAAAAGCCAAATGGCTGCCCTATGCCGACTTCCATATCGCCGAACTGAAAAAGGCACGGCTGGAGATTGCGAAAAGAGTTATGTTTGCCAATAGCAACGGCAAGCATTTTATCATCAGCGATCTGCACGGCTGCCCAAGTAGAAAATGCAATATATCCAAGTGCTGCAACAATTTCGTTGCCGAAGCCAAAAAAATCATCAAGGAGAATAAATTATGAGCTTATTACAACACGCCAAGGAAGAGCTCACTAGAGCTGGTTACTTCAATGGAGCTAAATTAGATAAAAAACTCGGGAACAACCTTCTTGAAATAGTGAAGAAATTTTCCGAAGTAGGTCATTCTGGATTTTCGGCGGAATGCGCTACTCAAACTTTGGAAAAGTTACTCAGGTTCGAAAATTTAACTCCTGTAACGCTGGGAGATTTTGCTGTAGCTGAAGTCGATCGTAGTTTATGGCAATGCAAGAGAAATCCAAAATTATTTTTGACACCAGACAAGCGAGGGTATTACTCGGTGGACAACAAGGAAAAAATCATAAATTTTGACGAAGGAGTAAACCATGAGAGAAATAATATTTAGAGGCAAAACTAAAAACACTAGTGGTAAGTATCCTGTAAGCACTTGGATTTACGGCAATTATTCTTATAACAAGAAATATAATTCTTATCAGATATATTGTTGTGGTGTCGAAAGTGTTGATGTATACCCCGCCACCATCGGCCAGTACACAGGCCTCAAGGATGCGAACGACAACGAAATTTATGAGGGGGATATTTTAGATATAGGCGACGAATTGGTAGAGGCCATCTGGAACGAATGCGGTTTCGCTTACCGAAACTATGGATATACATCAAATCAACTTGCCGATTTGCAAGACATCGAAGTCATGGGCAACGTCCATGATGATCCCGAATTGTTGCTGGAAAGCGAGGAGAAACAATCATGACACAAAGAACTTTTAAAATGGACAATGAGCAGGACGTAAAGGATTTGTTCGATATTTTGCCGGATAAAGTTATAAGGCTAGTAATATATGATAACGATGAGGATAATATTCATGCCTATGGGGAAGGCGTTTTTTTGTTTTGCTTCATTAACCGCTTCCCCAAACTTGATATGTGCGGCCTGACGGAAGTAACGCGGCCGGTGGACGAGAGCCAATATATCGGCAAGTACGGGCTGTTTTGGGACGATGATGGTTATTCTGCACCCAATTTTGGTAAGTTGCTTTACATAACCAAAGACAAAAATTATCCATATCAAAGCGAAGATACTGGTAATTACCAAAGCTTTCGCACCTTGACCAACGAAGAAAAAGCAAATTTAGCGTGAGGAGCAAACATGACATACCAAGCAGATTTTGACCGCATAGAAAAACAAGTACGGCAGATAATCGATGAGCAGTCGCCAAACGGAGAACTCAATGTTGATTACGTGCTTGCCCATTTTGTAGAGGGGGAACGCATGCAATCTTATGAGCAAGGCAGACAAGATGCACTAATAGACCGCGCAGAGTACAACGCAAAAACTATAAGGAAAGTACAGTGCAAAGCGAAAATAGCGGCGTTGGAAGATGTTTTGAAAGTCATGCTGGAAAATCCACCGGAGAGCGCAACCAGAGAGGCTCCCTATCGTTACATCGAAAGAATGCTCGCTGAATTGAAAAGGGAGTGAATTTAATTAGGTAAAAAGTAACTCATGCGCAAAGCCTGTCCGTCTGCACACGGGCGGACGGGCTTCAAAAATGAAGGGGGCTAAAATGTCCAAACGCTGGTACAGGGGGAAAATAATCGACACAACGCTTTGCACAAAGTGCCAGAAAAGGCCGCGCGCCAAAGGCCAGCGGTGGTGCAACGAGTGCAGGAACGAGTACATGAGATGCTGGTATTCTAATCTATTATCCCAAAAAAATAACAAATTGTAACTTTTAAGAAATTCCAAATTGAAAATAAAATGATAGCTCACCCCTGTTTTGAGGGCTTATAACGCATTTTTCCAAAACACGTTTTTGTTCTCCAAAATTCCAAATTGCTATGCTAATAGATTTTGGTGAGCTACTTTATTTATTACGTCTAAAATGTTCCACTTGAAACAATCGTGTCATAATCGTGTCATAATCGTTTCAGAGACTTTTTCAATTCATGAGAATAAAATAAATGCATGGGCAAAATAAAACCCAACAAACGGAATAAAGAGAGTAAGTCAATAAAAATAACCTGCAAGGTAAATGATTTTTTACCGCTAGAGGGAATAAAAGACTTTCAAAAAGACTTAAAGAAGCGAAGCAAAAAAGACATTCAGAACATCAAGCAGTCGATAATAAAATACGGAATGTCTTTCCCTGTGTACGTCTGGAATGACGGTAAAGACAATTTTTGTCTTGACGGGCATGGGCGGCTTAATGCGTTAAAGGAATTAGAGAATGAGGGCTATGAACTTTCGAGCCTGCCAGTTGTTTATATATCCGCCGATAGTGAAACGGAAGCCAAGAAAAAACTGCTTTTAATAAATTCCCATTACGGAAAAATCACGCAAAAAGGGCTTGATAATTTTGCGCCGAATATAGACCTCGACCCCTTTATGGATTTTGATGTTTCGGGTGTTATGGATAAATCATTCTGCGGATATGAGGTGAAAAGCGAATTATCTTTTCCAGTGATTATAGCCGAGACTGTGGAAGATTACGCAAAAATAGAATTGCTGAAAAAGAAATATAAAATTAAAAACGATGAAAAACTCATAAAAACAATAATAAATAAGGAGCTTCAGACATGATAGATGTTTTTTGTGGAGAGTTTTTAATAAACGTTACACCGCTAGAAATGAGCGGAAACTCTTGTTCGCACAATTGCGCTTACTGTTTTGCCAATATAGAGCGAGGTTGCAGAGTAAGTGAAATAAGCAGGGAAATAAAATTTCTTACAGGCAAAAGCAGCGCAAATAATTTAGCGACATTGCTGTACCACAAAGGGTATCCGATATGTTTTTCTAACAGGACTGACCCATTCTCGGAGTCAAATATTAAAGACACAAGGGTTCTAGCAAAAATATTAAAACAAAAAGAAAACGGCTTATTTATCCAAACAAAATTAGGCAAGGACGAATACATAGAGGAATTTTTAGAAACAATGAGCGGCAAAAAGAACATAGTATTTTACATAACTATCACAACGCCAAATGACGATATATCTAAAATTATAGAACCAAACGCGCCGCTTCCGTCCAGACGCAAAGCATGGGCGATAAAATTAAGCAAAATGGGGTATCCGGTTATAGTGGCCTTTAATCCGTTCGTTGAGGGCTGGACAAATCTAAATGAAAATCTTAAAGAGTGTAAGGAATATCAACGCGCCGGAATAAATCATTTTATTTACCAAAACTTAAAACTCAATCCCATGAAAGTTAAATCTTTTTCGCCTGGCAGACGGAAACAATTTGAAAAAACAGGCATAAATCTGAATCTTTATTGCAACAAAAACTCGACTAAAGACAGACAAAAGTACGCGCAACAGGCAGTAA
The DNA here is from genome assembly GCA_003864455.1 of Candidatus Termititenax aidoneus. Lineage (GTDB taxonomy): Bacteria > Margulisbacteria > Termititenacia > Termititenacales > Termititenacaceae > Termititenax > Termititenax aidoneus. The sequence goes on from BGZN01000006.1 coordinate 48,611, forward strand.
TCAATGCCAGAAAAGCCGGTTGTGAGGCCTTAATGTTTGGTATGCCGTTCAGAAATGATTTTTTTGACATTCTGGTTTCCACCTATGGCAAAGATAAGGTGTTCCCATCTAATTATTTTTTTTACAACTGGTTAATAAAAAACAAAAAGGCTGGCGACATTGTAATCAGGGAAGAGTACGTTAATGTGCTTGCGCCATATTTAGGCGATCTTATAGATACACCGATAAAAGCAATGCCGACTTATATATTGCGAACAGCTAGGCAAGTGTGGAAAGGCAATGAGAGGGTTCAGAGAATGACGACTTACAGGGAGCTATTAGGAGTTATTTTCGACGATAAGAGAATTTCGGCTTGTCCAAAGAGAAACTTTTTAATTTCAGAAAACGATAAGGGCAGCGCTGTTTTTAATGGCGAAATAAAGCCCTAGAAATGAGGTGTAGATTATGAGCGAGTTTATTAACTCCTGCGCCAATGGCTGGGAATGGGCATAGATTAAAAATTGAGTAGGGGGAAAATAAAACCTTCCCCTTGCTCAACAAACTGGAGAAAAAATGGTAACAAAAAAGCAATTGGAAAATCTAAAGCCCCAAAGGTTTGGGAAAGAAAAACCCCCTTTGAGCCATAGAGAGGCTGTAGAGAACGGGAAAAAGGGCAGTATAGCGGCCATCGAAAAAAGAAAAGAGAAACTTATTTTGTCTAATATAATTTTTGAGCAATTTATAGAAAAAGTTGCTGACGGAAAAATTGAAGTCAAAGATAAAGAAACCGGAATTGTCAAAAAATTATCGTGGACAGAATTATTGCAGTACGCATGGAGCGACAACCCAAACGCTTTTATTAAAAACTATGTCGAGATAACTGAAGGTAAAAAACTCAAATTAGGCGGCGATGTTCGGATTGTCAAAATGGATAAATTAGACATAGAGGCGTTGTGATGCGTAAAACCCCAAAGCAAGCCGAACTGTTGAAAATGATAGCATCTTACCGTTGCGTGCTGGCCGAGGGCGGAAGCAGGAGCGGCAAGACGCTTTGCTTGGTAGACCATATTAACAAACGTGCGCTTAATTTTCTGCAAACCGACCACCTGATTGTTAGATTGAGGCTTACAGACATTAAAGCATCTATACTGGCACAAACCTATCAGCAGCTATCGAAACTAGACGATACAAATTATTCCCTGCCTCTAAACAAATCAGAATTGATATTTACCTTTGAAAATGGCAGCCGCGTGTGGCTTGCTGGCGCAGATGACCCCGCGCGTGTAGATAAAATACTGGGGCGCGAATACGCCACAATATTTTTTAATGAGGTTTCACAAATAGCGTATTCAACGTTCGAGACTATTCTCACAAGGCTCAATCCGCCAAAGGGGATAAGGCCGCAAATATTGCTTGACCAAAACCCGGATAATATTAACCACTGGACGCACAAAATTTTCCACGAACGTAAATTTCCAGACGGACGGCCAGTGCCGGATAACGATTACAAAGTTATCCACATGAACCCTGCGGACAATCCGCATCTGTCCGAGGACTATATCCAAATGCTGGAAGGGTTTTCCGAGCAGAAGCGCAAGCGGTTTTTGTTTGGAGAATATCAGCAGGATATAGGCAGTCTATGGCGGCGCGCTTGGATAACTTATGAGGCCGCTCCGCCCCCGTATGAATTGAGGCGAATAGCGATTGGCGTTGACCCAAGCGGCTCAAAGACAGGCGATGCGGTAGGCATTATCGTGGCGGCAAGAGCATCTAATAACAAGTTTTATGTTTTAGCGGATTACACGCTTAACGGAACTCCCCAAGAATGGGCAATGGAAGTCAGGGCGGCTTATGACAAATACAAAGCAGACATTATCGTTGCAGAGCGCAATTTTGGCGGCGACATGGTTGAAAACACAATTAAAGGCGTAAACAAAAGCATAAATGTCAGGCTAGTAACTTCCAGCAGGGGAAAAATAGTTAGAGCAGAACCTATCTCGGCCATGTACGAGCGCGGAGAGGTCAAGCACGCGCAGGAATTTGTGGAACTTGAGAATGAATTATGCGGATACACCGGAGCGGATAACGAAGCCAGCCCGAACAGAATGGACGCGCTGGTATTTGCACTGACTGAATTGGCATCAAAAGGTGGTGGAATGGAAGACAATGCCAGAGCAGAACTGCAAAACGCATTTGAGTTGAGCCGTGTTTTATAAGTTTTGGAAAAAATCACACTAGGGGTAAAATTTATTTATGAGTTTTTTTGACAATTTCTTTTCCAAAAAAAACGCCGTGTCCACGACGGAGAAAACCAGTCATATGCCGTTAAGACGTACCGAGGCAGGCGGCGAGGCTATAAAGCCTGAAATTAGCGATATATTTCGCGGTAAAAGCGATAAGTATAATCTTGCCGCTGGCTTTGCGTATCCGTTTATTTCAATCCCTGCACGGCTGGCAGGGTGTCCGGTTGTAGACAATGCTAAAGCGCAGGAAATTTTGCTGGACACTTCCGAAACCATAAATAAAACATCTATGATTAACGGCACGGCTTGGCGGTGGGCGCGATGGAGCGATAAGTTACAACAGATCGTTGTCGAGGAGATTGCAGACGCGGCTATTGGCAGTGAGGGCTTGGATTGCGACCCTGATACTGGCGAGATTTTAGCCGTGCATACGTGCGAGGAGATAACCACTTATGCTGATGGACAGCCGTTGGTATCGGAGCGCAAGCGCAAAATAACGCGTAATGAGATAACCATCGAGTGGCGCGGTTACAAAACCGAAAAGACTGTTACGCGTAATTCGTTTGGTTTTCTACCCATTCCGTTTGCACACGATTACTGGGAAGGAGACTGGCGTGGCACATCGGTGTACAGCCGCATAATCAGATTATTGCGTGATAATCACGAGATACGCCGCAACCGCGACCAGATACTTGCACAATATAGGCCGAAATTTATTATTAAGACTGACGATTATTTGAATTTCAAAAAAAATAATACTGACGAAAAAGGTGAGATAAAAATATTTGATAACGATATTGTCGTTATGGGTAAAGATGATACGGTGGAGTATCTTATAGTTAGCGATGTTGTGGCATCGCATACTGCGGCCATTGAAGACAACCGCAAGGAAATAATCATGGCTGGCGGTATGCCGGAAATTTTCGGCGGCATGTTGGCTACCGGAAATTATGCCAGTACCGACGCACAAATCACCATGGGTATTGAGTACGTAAATTCTCTGCGCCGCCAGTGGACAAAAGCCTATGGGGAGCTGGCCAACCAAATAGCAACCATAGATGCTTTTGTTAATTTACAAAGTTCGCCCGCGCCTGTAACTCTGACATGGGACAATCTGACTATGGCAAGCGAGGACACCAAGGCACGGATAATCAACACTTACGCAGGAGCGATTAGCCAGCTATTGACCAACGGCAGCGTTACGCCAGATGGCGCGTTGTTTTTAACAAAGGCTTTATTGCCGGATTATCCGGCGGATACTACCGACGATCTGATGAGCGGTTTAAAAAAGACCCTGACCGAATTTACTATACCCTCACGCGCTCAAGGAACTTTTGAGACTGGAGAAGTGCTGGACGAAGGCGATATTTTATAAAAAGGCGGTGATTGAAAATGTTGTACGGATACAAGGACGGCAGGCATATCTATACTTTGCAGGATAGTCAGAAGTCTTACGCTGAAAGGCTTAAATATGATCGCTGTGTGGACGAATGGAAGGCGGAAACCGAAAAAACTCCAGAGACTGGCGGACTTACAGAAATTCCCAAGATTGATGATCCTGTAGAAGTTAAAAAAGATAAAAGCAAGAAAAGGAAAAAATAATTTGAACAGGCAAGAAATCAAACACAAAGACGCCGTGTTACAAGCGCGGCGTCTGCGCACCGAAGATGCGGCAGCCAGACAAATACGACGACTTACCATCGAATGGTTGAAGCCGATTGTTGAGGCTATCAAGGCTGGTAAACCTATACCGCAACTGGACAAAAAGTCATTAGCGGAAAAAATAATAGCCACAACTAAAACTTGCACCGAGGAGTGCGTGCATCGATTGACGGATTTATACGCTAGTGTCGAGGCTGACATTTTGAATGAGTTATCGGGAGATAAGGAAAAATAATATGTTCAAGCAAAAGCAAAAAACCCAAAAGAAATTTAATATAGGGGCTGCAACTAGGGATTTTTTTTATTATGGTACAACCTCTATTGCAATGTTACGAATAAACAAATCTCTGCGCTAATTGCTGAAATTGTTGAGAGAATTAAGGAAGAGGAGCATGCCTCAACAGAAACCAAAAAAGAAAAATCCTACAACTAATCGTTACGTTGGCTCTGCATGGGGCGGCGGCTCATTGGTGGGATACAAAACCGATCCAAAGACCGGCGAAGTGACTTGGGTAGCACGCCCTATCAACTGGACTTTCACACGCAATTATGACCTATCCAAATCGGTTTGGGATTCTGTCGAGCAAATGGAAAACAAAATTTATGCGGTAGTTGAATTTGGGGTAAGCAACGGCCAAGACCCTCTGGATACAGTTAGAGACCTTGAGACGTTTGTGAAATACAGGGACGGCGGCGCGCGCGTGGCAAACCGCTGGGGGCAAATGTTTACCAAAACGGACAAGAATATTGCCGAGGGCTGGCAGAGAGAATTTATCAAAGAGAATTACCCGAACACGCAATGGGGAACGCCGGACGCCAAGCGGCTTATTGACACACCGCAAGCGCAGGACTGGATCGATAGAAACAGCTTCGGAAAAAACGGGCGCAAGTTATTGCCGCCGCAGGTAAAGGCATGGCAATCGCGTATAGGTTCTGCTGGCCTTGATTTTCGTGCTATCCGCATACTCCGCACCGAGACGGCACATGCACTGGGAGACAGGGAAAAGGAAATTTCTAAACGGCCAATATATACTGGCGATCTGGATTGGATACTGGATAAAAACCGTGACCGCTGGAACTGTGAATGTACCAAACTGGGCGGCCATAGTTATAACGTCAATGATCCGCGTATAGTTGATTTTCCGCCGCACCCAGGCTGTGCATGTCGTTTGCGCCCAAAATTAAAGAGCGATGATGAGATACGGGCGATGTTAAAAGAGGGAAAAATATGAGCGGTAAATCAGGCAGAAGTGGAAGAAAGCCAGATAGAATATCTATGTCGTATTTACCTTCTCCAGCAGAGTATGTTAACGCTGCTATAACTAATATCTATGTAAATAATTGTGAAACGTTTGATAATTTATCTACAGAATTTATGTCAAAAGAAATTGTTAAAAGTTTATCGATAGGATTTAATTTAAAACATAAATGATATTTTGAGAAAAATGGCTATGGTCTTAAAATTAAATCATGGAAATAAAAATAAATAACGGAATTAAAACCACGAATATTCCGATCCTTGTGCCGAAAGAAAATCTTGATGCTATCGGTGATGGATACGAATTTGTTGAAACGTTAGATTATCCGCAGGACGGCAACGGCGATAAATTTAAAAAAGGTTTTTTCGAGGCGGTGTTAAACAGCCTTAAAAACAAACCAATCCCTGGCGACAAAGAGGGACACAAAGAGGCATCGAACCATGATGATTTTTTTATTATTGGCGGCAAGCTAGAGGACAATGGCGACGATACCGGTCAACTGCACCTGCGGGTACGCGTGCCGGAAAAAGATTATCTGGGCAACAGCAACGACGGGTTTGTGCGCAGCCTTAAAACAGGCAATCAATATTTTTCTTTGGTTTTTGCCGCTTTACCCGAACAGCTTGAGCGGCATGAAGTCGATACGATTGTCAATGAGGAGTTACTCCGTAACGATGCGGTCAACGCCAATCCTGCTATGCGCGATCAGCAGGTATCGCTCAAAAACGGGTTGCCAGATGAAACTCAAATTATCGAACTTATCCGCAAGGGAAATTTTGAGAAAAATGGACTTGGTGGTACTCTAATTACCGATGGTTTTGTTTCGCGCCCTTTCTGCATAAGAAAGCAATTCAAAGGGACAGCATCGGAACGAAAATTATACGCCAAGTTTGTGAAGGCTATGAGTGATTTTGAGAAAAACAAAAAAAAGGAGCTGGACATGGACGAAGAGCAATTGAGAAAAATTCTCGCTGATTTTGTAAGAGAAATCAAAGGCAATGCGGAAACCGACGAAACTAGAAAAGCGGCGGAAAGCGCAGAGGCAAAAATAAAACAACTTGCCGTTGCGTTGACAGAGATTAAAAAGGCTTTGGGCTTACCGGAAACCGCCACCGATCAAGAAGTGCTGGACGCGGTGCAGTCCGCTATCGATGCCGCCAAAGAGGGCGACGGTGCGGTAGCGGAAACCGAGGCCGCCAAGCTAGCCGGACGCACAACTGTTAAAAACGCCGAGGGCAAAGACGAACCCGATCCGGCTTTTGAATTTGCCAAAAAGGAACTGGTCGCTATGGGACACGACGTGCGCAAGAAAGAGTTGCGCGAAAAGAAGTTAGAGGATTTGCGCAACAATGTAGTGTTGAAAAAACTGCGCTCCATCGAGGCTGATAGTTACAAAAAGTCCGAATCGAAGCAGGACGATGGCTTCGACAAGTTTTAATAAGTTAATAAAAAAGTAAAGGAGACAAAAAAATGGCTTACGAATTAAAACCACTATCCGATCATGTAAGGGTTGAGGCGTTTACCCATGCCGCTTTGACTAAAGGCTCTGTTTATAATCTGGGCGGCGTTATACTAACCCTTGTGGACATCAACGCCGAGGCTAATGACGTGCTCAATTTAGATACCGGCAAGCAGGGCGCGGTATTTGAATATGCGGCGGCTGAAATCGCTGATGCACCTGCTATTGGTGCGGCTGCGTACCTCAATGCTGCCGGTAAAATTACGGCAACTACTCACGTCGGCGAGTATTCCGATGACACCTATGTTGCAAATACTCTTGTGGGAGTAGTTGTTGCTAATACAGGGGCTTTGCAGGTTTATAGGGTTTAAACAAAAATTAAATAAAGGAGAATGGAAAATGACTACTAACGAAAAGGTTTATAAAGTTTTTTTACGCGGCATGAGCGAATTGTTTAGCAAGCCAATGCTAGAGCCTAGCCGCAAGGTTGCAACTCGTAATCTTGGTGTCAAGTGGCTGGGGTCAGAGGGGCGCGAGAAGCTGCTCAAGGAAATGTATTTTTTACATTCCAAAATCAAGACCCAAAAGCTGGCCGCAACTGGTTACGATGCCGCAACGTTAAAACAGTTTTTCGCTGATTTGGTTTTAGATGTCCAGGCGCGTGTCGATGACCTGACCGACTACAGCCAGCAACTAATGACCGTTTTGTCGAGGCCGGACGCGACCAAAGAAGTTAAATTGCGCGACATTCTGCCGTACGTTGGTCGCGAGGGTGTGAATAGCGGAACTAATGATGCTTTCCCGTTGTTACAGCACGCTTTGGGTACGCTGGACGAAGTTATAATGGAGATACGCGGGTTTGGAGATTTGTACGGGTTAAACGAAGAATTGTTTGACCAATTTTTCGCCATTGACCGCATTACGGAAGGGGCATCGCGGGTAATTGCCGATGAAGCTAACGCCGACTTTTTCACTCCCGTCGTCTCCGCAACTTACGATGCCGCGCACAGCGTAACTTTTGATACCACGGGCGCGACGAACGAGTTGAAAATTTACAACACTGTAAATAATGCGGTGGACAAAGTTTTGAATTTGTATAACCCGTTGGCGAAAAAGTACAATTATGAACTCAATCCTACAATCGAATTGTTGCTTAATCCGCGCAACAAGCGGCACGTTGTCCCGATTGTTACGGGAGAACTGTCAAAGTTAAACGGCATCAATCAACTTACCGGTGCGCTGGTGGATAATATTATAAATTATTCTGGTGGGCTTAATGATGGAGCTTCTTACGGCGAAGAAACATTGAGCTATCCTGGCGTTGCTGTTGATACTGCTTATGTTGTGGCAAAAACAAATGCCTTTGGCGCATACAAAATCAACAAAGTGGACACCACGCTTGATATTCAAGAGGCGGACATCTTGACCTCGGCCAAGGAAAAACGCCGGTGGTATCGCTGCCGTGGCATATACCTGAACAGCACCTTGCCGTCAACCATAGATGGTAAGGTTTCGGGAACTATTGTTAAATTGCCGTTGAAAGCCTAATGGTCGTGGCTATAACAGGGACACCAATATACTGGATAATATCCGTTGCTGGTGTCTCTGTTTTTTTGCTGACCGAGGGCGGACAGAAAATCCAAACAGAGGCAGGCAATGCGTTGCTGGCGGATAATACGATCAGCCCACCTGATTGGTTGGTTAAAGTGATTCAGGCGCGGTGGTATCTGGGAGACCCGCCAGCCAACCAATTTATTTATTCGACGGCATATCCAGATGAAGCTAATGAGGGAAATATCTACACCAACGGCGACGGCAATTATTATAGGAAAACAGCCGACCAGTGGGTATTGCAACCCGTGCAATTTGGCGACGGATATATTCGAGTATTTACAGACAGCGGAATACCGTCGCTTAATGTGGCGATAAACAATATTGACCAGCTCATAGCGCGGATAAATCCAGCCGATTACATCACCAGCGGTAATGCAGGCGGTCAAAGCGTCTCGTTCCCGTCGCTTAAAGATGTTTCCGATTTTTTTGCCGCCAAGAAAAAAGCCTTGCAGGACATGGCCGCGCAGCAGCAGGGATTATCAGGCGTGACTTTTTTACATGCGCGGCGGCCGGCAGTCGGTGGGAGCTATGAGTAATATCCATAATCAGTTAGAGCGTGGACTAAATAGGCTTGTATCGCTGGATAATGATACCGCGACAATCCGGCGTGGAAACGATACGTTTGAGTTAAATTGCCGCGTGAGTTATCAATCCGGCTCGGTCTGGAATACCAAAAACAGCACCGAAGAGGGCAATACCATTGATACCACGCCTTATGTGCTGGCTGATGCCAGGGCAGACTTAAAGGACGGCGATATTATGACGTGGAGAGACCGCAAGTTTCGTGTTGGCATCGTTACAAGGCCGTCTCTGGGCGGCATGAGCGTCTGCACGCAAGCCACGCTGAACGAACTCCAGCCGGACAACTAATGAGGTTTTAATATGGCAGTTAAAATAACAAAAAAAATGCAAGCCGTTATAGGCCGTAACAGCGCAGGGCTTAAATCGACTATCGATATTCCAGCGGCGTCGAAAAGAGCCATACAATCTTTTGTTAATAGCATCGTTGAAAAATATCGGGAGAATGCTGAAGAATGGTGTAAACAGAACGCGCCGTGGGCTGACAAGACAGGCGGTGCAAGGGCTGGGCTTATTGGTGAAACAATAGATAGCGATAATAAAATAGGTTTTGAAGTTTTGCATACAGTTGAATATGGCACATATTTAGAAACCGCTAATGACGGCAAATACGCTGTATTGTTCCCGTGCATAAGACATTTTTTTCCGCAATTTATGAACGATGCGCAAAAATATTTTTCGGGCAAGTATTAAATTTTGAGAAAAAAACATCTGCCGTTAAAATATACACATGGCAGAACCAATCACTGTTTCGATAGATTTTTTGGAAGAGCTGCGCCAGCGTCTTAAAATGGAAGGCAGTATACCGCGCGTAAAGATTTACGGCGAAAGCGTAAAATCGCTAGAGCCGCCGTACATCGTGCTGAAGCCGATTTATTCTGCTGACAGAAAAACTGTGCAGGTGTATATCCATTTTGACCGCTCACAGAATAATGCGCGGATAGCCGCCGAAACTTATGCCGTTAAGGAACTCCCGATTTTGGTAAAAGATTTTTTGAGAAAAATGGTGTCGGGGGTAGAATATATTAGTAAAGTGCATGACACCGGAAACATCGCCGGTATCTGGGATAATGATGACGGCACGCTGTCAATGACACGCGAACTGTTCTTTGTTATCACAAGCATAAAAAATTAAAAAGGAGAAAACATCATGGCAGTAGACACAACAAATAAAATGGCGCAGTTCGCCACTTCAGGATTCATAGCGGCAAGGAAAAATCCCGACGGCACAGCCCTATCAGCACAAAGGGTTTTAGGTTTTGTCAGGCCGATCAACCTGACGCTTATTCGCAACGGCGTCTCTCTACTCAATCCTGAAAAGAAAGCTAAAATGGCTGTAAAAATAGACAGCGGCGCGTGGGAAATTAAAGAGTTAGATTTTTCCAGCGTGTCAGACCTGACCGCTGTTACCCCTGCTGAATTTGTATCGGTCATTACCACGACGGCATTTACCGGCATCACGGCCTCTGTAGTGCCTAATACTGATGCTCGTGCAGCCGGAAGATTGCTTTTGCAGGCCACGGATAGCGACGCAAAGTTTTTGCAGGTTTTTGGTTATATTGCTGGCGCGGCTAACTTTGGCTCTTGCGGCGCGTTCCAGGGTATGGGCGCATGGTGGAGAGATTATTTTACCGCCGACGACACTATAACTATTCAACGTTCCGATCAGCGGACAGATAACACCAATGTTGACCAAACCGGAAGCCATAACACGCTGACGCGTATCCAGATTAAAGGCCAGCGCACCGGAGCCACCCTGACAATCAACACCAAGCCTTACGATATTATATTTAAGCAAATGGTAGACGGCGGCACATTAGTAATTGATTCGACCGGAGTTAAACCAAACAGTTACTCCGCTCCGCTATCAGGCGATAGCGAAGTGCTGGGCGCACCCAATTTAACTGTTTGGAAAATTGACCCGATGTACAAAGCCAATGCAATCAGCAATGAGGGGCAGGAAGTCGCGGCCAAAGCGGAAGTATATTACGATTGTGCGGCCAACACCACTGACGAAGCAGGCGGCGCAATGACAATATCCTCATTTAATTACACAATGACCGCCGGTGAGTATACCGACGAGAATGATGTCAAGCATAGCCAGCCAGAGGAGCAACTGTACACGGCATCTCAATGGGAACTCTTGGCTTTAAACGATGTGGTTACTCCGCAACCGACCCTGGAGTTAATCGCCTAAAATACAGATGTTTAATTTTGTTAAAACATGGCTTAAAAAAAACATCGATGACTATTTATTAACTCTTACTAAACCAGAGGGTGTCGTTATTCCGGCAGGCTTTAATGCCGCCGAAAATATCCGCAACGCATCAAAACAATGGGTCATCGTCCCTTTTGGCTCCGGCATGGTATGTGTCCAGCTTCGCGTTTTATCCGCAGGAGAAATGCCGCAAGTATCTGTTATTGAGACTGCCAGCCGGAACGCGCTTAAATCCCGTGAGGACATGATACGCTTGCTCAATCTCCAAGAGGAGATATGCCGCTCGGTTATGCTCTGCCCTACTTTTGAGCAGGCAGAAAAAGAAATACTCGGCGGCGATGGCGTCGCGCAATCCCAGCGTGCAAAGCTCAAGGAATTGCAGGAGAAAGTAAAGGATATGCCTGAAAACACGAAAAAAACGAAGCTGTTCAACCAGTTAAATAAACTGGAACTGGCAACCGGTTATTTTTTGCCGTCAAATTTTATGTGCGCTGTAGTTAATTGGGCGTTGTGCCTTGACGTTACAGATGTTAAGCGGCTAACACCCGAACGGCTTATAGAGGCCTACAGGCTTTCGCAAATGTATCACAACCGTGCCAGCGATAATATTCAGGGCATATTTTGTGATTATCAGCGGAGAGAAATAGATATACTCGCGGCGTACCTATCGGCAGAGGACGACAAGAAACATAAACCAAACAATAGAGGTAAAAAATATGTGCGCTAAAAAATTCACAGAACCAAATTTTAATAACTACAATCTGGCTCAAGCGATGGTAGAAAATAACAAAGCGACTTTTATTGGGCGAAGCCATATCACGGCTTGGGTGGATTCCGATACCGGAGTCATGAAGGCCGGAAGTCAGATAGAGTGCGGCGGTTCTTTATATTATTTAGATGCTGATGAAACTCCGGCTGAAACAAGCTTCAAATATATTTACATTGTGCCTGCAATAGATAGCGCATATTTTATTTTTTCTGACGCAGTGCCGGCCTATAACGCTACAAAAGGCGCACTGTATGACGGAAACAATAGAGCCGTTGCGTCATTCACTTCGGACGGCTGGGCGATTATTGGAGAAAATTTTGGCTCAAGTGAAAGCGGTTCTGGCGGCGGCTCCGGCCTAGACCAATCCCTGCAAAACATTGTAAATGAGCAAAACGGCATGTCCGCCGTGCCGCAAACCACCGGTATGCACGATAGTTTTATGGCGGACGAAAATGTAGTGTTTAATTTAAACAGCAATTATTCGCAGGGAGCAACGACAATATCATTATCTATCGTCCAGCCGGAGAATATCGGCGAGTTCAGGCAAAAATATGCCTATCCGTTTAGAACACAAATTTATGACGGTACAAATAAATCCTATATGGTGCTTACCGCCGACAGCGGAGAGGCAGACAGCGCAACTACAGTAACCTTTACTCTGGCCGCGCCGCTGGTGAATTTAAACGGGGCGCAGGTGGCTTATACTACAAGCGGCACGGTATCCAAACTCAAGATGCTGATAACCGGTAGTGGCACGGGTACGATACCCAGCGATCTGACCGGACAGGCGGCGGCACTGCCGGAAAATTTAAATGTTAAATACTTGCCGAACACGCAGGTTAATAAATCCATGCAGGCCGCAATACAGCTTAATCCGACCAAGCAATACAAAATCATTTCCGTGCCGAATAACCTGCAAATTGTTTTACAATCCGATACCAATGATGCGGCTATGTTCCCGTTGAATGATACAACCGGCCAGCCAACGGAGATACTGGCGTACAGCCTTATCAGTAATGCGTTCAAAAAATTTACTCTCTCCGCGCCGGCGGCTTACAGCAGTCCAAATTTAACTTTGTCTGTCAACGAAAGCACGGCAGGGTTAAATACCTCTGCATGGTACGCGATCAAATCTCCGATACTTTCGGCAAGGGTAGAGGATATTAGCCAGGCGGGGGCACTGGAGAGGGTGAATATCGATAAAGTTCTGCTGAGTTTTATCAAACGCGAATTTTTAGATAAATTCGATGCTACAATAAAAAACCAGTGGACATATTGGACTACCTACGCATATTCCGGTGTATCAGTCGCTCACGGAGCGGATAATGATGGGTTTTATTTTGGCGTGTATCAGAATTCCGGCGGTTCTCGAAATGGAGAAATGGTTTTGGCTTTAATTCCCGAAAGTGAGAGTTTATGTATTATTAGAATAGAGGTTAAAGCAAATCCGAATAATATGTCTTGCGGTGTAGGTTTCAGCACCACTTACACGGCAAACACCGGCACAACACCATTTAATGGGGTAGCGCTGGTCATAAGCGGCTCAAATTTTTCAATCTATAATAATGGCGCAAGCGTGACATCTGGAAACAGTGGCGCGACAACTGGAATTTATAGATTTACGGTAGGGAAAGATTACATAGGCGCCGTAAGATACAATGATCCAAATTCAGAGCCACCAATATATAGAGATACTATTAGTGTAAATCAAAAACCTATTTTAAAAGGTAATTTGTGTGGTTTCAGTATGAACGTATACACCGGACAAGGCAGCACAACGTACGGCCGCGTGCGCTCGTTTTCGATAACAACTCAAACAGCCTCAAATAATATAATTTATTCTCTCCCCGCTCAAACCGGTAATAAAATCACCACTGCAATCGCTTTCCCAATTGCCGATTCTGCTAGCGAATCGCCAAGTTTGAGCGGTATTGCCAGCTATCTCGGCTAACCTAAATATCCAGCGAGGCCGGAGACAGTTGGTGTTTCATTGGCGCTATCGGCAACCGGCAACGCTACAGATGTGGTCAGCTTATTGCCGGACTGCGAGGGCAAAAAAAAGTTTAAGAGCATACTGTTTTTGTTTGTAACAGAAATAAAATCAAGATCAGTCTCGCCAGAACTTCCATTAGCTGTTTGCGCCTCCATGTAGGCAATAATGTCGTTATTATTAAATAGGCCAACTGGCGCGGTTGGAGCAATATATATGTATTGCCAGTTCGTTGGTTCGGAGTTTATTGTCAGCCAAATTTTGGCTTTTATGCTTCCTGCTCTAGTTATTCTTGCTCTGTAACTTATCCGATCCCCATAAGAAAAAGTCATGGCACTAGGCGCGCTAAAAACAGATGTTCCTTTAACAGAAAATTGTACATCTAGGTTAGGTGCGCTGCTGGATACCGAAACACCTATACCGGTTGGGGGCACTCCAGTTTGATATGCGATGTTTGTTTTATCCCCGAACAAAACAAAAGAAAATCTATTCATGGTACTCCAAGTGCCAGAATTAAAAGTAAATATAATTTCTGCGTATACATCGTATTCCAAACAATTCACAATATTTTTATAAATAATTCCTGATTGAACTTCGCCACCGCTTGCAAGGCAACTGACTGCATTATTTTTTATCCTTAATGGTGTTGGGTATTGACTAGACGATATATCTGTCTTTCCCCATCCGTTACCAATGGTGTTGGAATCTGCACGATTGAAATCGTCCACTGTTTTAACAAGCTGATTTGCAATAATCTCGTTTATCCCCACCCTCACCATCGCCCCAGCCTGGCTTATATCCTCTGCTTTTGCGAAGAGTATCGGGCTTTTGATCGCGTACCATGCAGAGGTACGACAGAAACATTGACACCCTGTAAGGGCGGTAGTATTCTTGTACCATACTCACCAAAAAATAACTGGAGTGTAAGGTGTTTAATTTTCTACCCCCCCCCCGTTTTGAATAGTTGTTTTTATCTCCCAGTTTCTCGGACGCTCCGCCTTATCCGCCAAACAATCCGCTAGCGTAAGTTCCGATAATTTCTTTTTCGTCATGTCTTTCTCCGCTT
>BGZN01000007.1 GCA_003864455.1 Candidatus Termititenax aidoneus
GGGCGTCAAGCAACTGGTAAATTCTGGCGATATAGTGAGTCTCTCGGTGAGCAACGGCAGCGTAACTATCAAGACCAGCGCGAAGGCTTTGCAGCATGGGCTTTTGGGCGACAAGATACTTGTGCAGGTGCAAAATGATAAAAAACGCGTTTTGCAGGCGGAAATTACCGGCAGCGGCGAATGCCGGCTGGCGCTTTAAATCTGGTTTGATAATCCTAATTTATTATATTATAATTTTATACTAAGGGTTAAAAGAACAAGTAGGGCGGGGAAAAATGCGAAAATATTTTGGGGTATACCTTGGGATTATCCTGCTGGCGGGATTTAGTTCAGCTACTTCGCTGTGGACTATGGATTCAAAATCACCGCTGGCCAAAGCATCTAAATTTGCGGTGGGCGATACGATCACAATAGTGATCGAGGAAAGTCTGTCCGCCGCGCAGTCCGGCACGACACGCGCTCAAAAAGGTTCGAACACTACATTCAGTCTGTCCAACAGTTTACAGGACAATCAGACTCCGGCCAGCGGCCTGGCCAGCAAAAGTTCCGGCGACACGCGTTTGAACACCTTGTTCAACGGCGCCAGCAATTATACCGGCACCGGAAGCACCCAGCGCACAACTTCGCTGAAAACGACAATTACCGCGACAGTCGTGGATGTGCAGCCCAACGGTAATCTTTTTGTGCTCGGCCAGCGCTCGATCCGTGTCAATGAAGAGGTGGAGACTGTCGAAGTTTCCGGCATTGTGAATGCCGCCAAGCTTTCGGACGACAACTCGATTAATTCCACGCAAATCGCCAATGCCAAGATCACGATACGCGGCGCCGGCGCGGTGTCCACGACGCAGCAGCCCGGTATTTTATCCTCGATGTTTAACTGGCTGTTTTAATAAAAGGGGGCGCGATGCGGAAATATTTACTGCTGATAGTTTTGATTTGTTTGGGAGTGGCTGAGTCGCCGGCTGTGCGCATCAAAGACATTGCCACGATTTCAGGCGTGCGCTCCAATCAGCTTATGGGCGTGGGTTTGGTGGCCGGTTTGAAAGGCACGGGCGACACCGGCTCCAAAGTAACCGACAAAGCTCTGACCAATTTGCTGGTCAATATGGGCGTAACCAACCGCCAGGATTTGTATCATAGTAAAAATATCGCGGTGGTCATGGTTACCGCCGAACTGCCGGCTTTCGTGAAGCCCGGACAAAAAATCGACGTTTTTGTTTCGTCAATCGGCGACGCCACGTCTTTGCGCGACGGCAATCTGCTGATGACGCCGATCAAAGGCGCTGACGATCAGGTTTACGCGGTGGCGCAGGGACCGATAATTTTGGGCGGACGCGGCGCCGCTAACCGCAGCGAAACAGTGTGCAAAGTCGTGGAGGGCGCTATCGTCGAGCAGTCTGTGCCCATGGAGATTGCCGGCAAGAGCAGCATCGCGCTCAATTTAAACAAATCGGATTTCAGCACGGCCACCCGGGTAGCCGAAGCGCTGGACCGCGCAGGTTATTCCGGCACGCGCGCTATAGACCCCTCGACTGTGGAGATACCTATCGAAGCGGAAGACCGCGAGGGGCTGGTGTCGTTCATCGCGCGGGTGCAGGATTTTATGGTAGTGCCTGACGCGGTGGCCAAAGTGGTCATCAATCAGCGCACCGGCACGGTGGTCATCGGCGAAAATGTGCGTCTGTCGCCGGTGGCGATCTCGCACGGCGATGTGGAGATACATATCGAAAGCGGGAGCGAAGGCGGAGAAGAAGGGGAGGGCGAGGGTTTGGACGACGCGCTGCTGGCCATGAATCAAGCAACGGCCGGCGGCGATCAAGCCGCGCAGCAGCAGAAAGAAAAAGTTATCAAATTGGTGCAGCTGCGCGAAGGCTCTACCTTGAGCAGTTTGGTCAAAGCGCTGAACTCGGTCGGCACTTCACCGCAGGATTTGATTGCTATTTTGCAAGGGCTGAAAACCGCCGGCGCATTGGCGGCCGAAATAGAGGTTATTTAAGCGATGCGGAAAATTTATTTTTTGCTGCTGCTCCTGACTTTGGCGTGGGCGGCGCAGTCTGTCGTGCCGGTCAACCCAGCGGAGTTTATGAGCGACATTGTTGTCAAAGAAGGTATGCGCCGGCAGCCCACGGACAACGCCGGCCGGCAAAGCGCTTTCCGGCAAATGCTGCTGGAAGAAGTTTTTTTGCGCGATATGTTTAACAATGAAAACAGTATTTACAAACCGGAAAAAGACGATGAAGACAGCCTGGTTTTTAGCGGTTTGTCGAGCATTTATGGAGATTACGCGCGCAAAGAACTGGCCGCTTATTTGGTCGAGCAGGGCTTTTTACAGGAAGGTTTGGAGCAGCAATGACAGTTAAGCGCGTTAACCCAAATCCGCCGAAAAAATCCGCCAGGACACTGGAAAAGAAGCCGGTGCCGGTAAATATGCACGCGCATTTGTACAAATCCGAGGAAGACCTGGAAGACAATGTGGATTTTAAAGATAAAAATTCGGTGGTTACAGCTTTTACGCCGCTGGTGCAGATCATCGCCGCCAATATCACCGCCGCGGGCAAACTGCCGCCCAATATTCATTTTGACGATCTGATAAGTTACGGCACAAGCGGCTTGATCAAAGCCTGGGAAAATTTTGACAAAACGAAAAATGTGAAATTTAAAGTGTACGCGTCTTACCGGATTCGCGGCGAGATGCTGGACAAGATCCGCAAAGAATGGAAATACCAAAATCCGGGCGGTTACAAATCAGTCAGCCGCGTTGAGGCCAAAGTAGCGCAGGCGGCAATCGACACCAAAGGCACGAACACCGGCGACGAGGAAGAAAACATCAAGAATATCGCGGCTAATTCATCGGTGGCTTATCTGCTGTCTTTTGAGGACACGCAGTCGGCTGGTGACAGCGTGGCGGACAACGGTTTGCAGTTGGAAGAGTCGGTAACCAGCCAAATCGATTTTGCCGAGGAAAAAAAAGCGCTCTGGGACGCGGTCAAGACTTTGGCCGAGGACGAAAAAAAAATTGTCAAAATGTTTTATATCGACGACCGCTCGCAAAAAGAAATCGCCGACGAACTGGGGTATTCCAAGAGCAAGATCAGCCGTATTCACTCGCAGGTTTTGAGCAAGCTGCGTTTGCGCATTCAAAGGAAATTAAATTATGATTACGATTAAAAAAATTATTTTGGCCGGCTTGTTTTTGAACGCGGTCTTGCCGGCGGCGGTGGAAAATATTTTGTTTGATGATGTAACCATGCGCCTGGAAAGAGACATTCAGGAAGCGACGCGGCGGCAGGCGATCATCGCGCACAATGTGGCCAATGCCGAGGTGGAAGGTTTTAAGCCGATCCGTTTTAAAGAGGAATTAAAAGCTTTGCAGGGAAAACCCGGCGGCGTGTCGGCTGACCGCGTGGTCGTGGAAGAAGAAATGGTTAAAATGGCCAAAAACAGGCTGCGGCATCAAACATTGTTAAAGCTCTACACGATGAAAACTTCGACGGTTAAAACAGTTTTGAGTCAGGGCAAGTAAAGGAGGTTTTTATGCGAAAAATTTTTGGCGCGGCGGTTTTGATTTGGCTTAGCTGGTGTTTGGGCGCGGTGGCCGGTCTGGAAAACGCTCTGGATATTAGCGCTTCGGGGGCGATAGCGCAGCGCACGCGGGCGCAGGTGGCCGCGGAGAATATTGCCAATATAGACACGACCAAGACTTCCGACGGACTGCCTTACCGCCGCAAAGTGGTGATCCTGCGTCCGGCGGAAAATTTCAAATCACGCAGCCGCGCCGGTCAGCCGGTGATGAACGGCGTGTCGGTGGTGTCGGTCGGGCCGGAAAAAGACGCTGAGAAAAAGTTTCGGCGCGTGTACCAGCCCAATCATCCCGATGCTGACGAAAGCGGTTTTGTGCTGTATCCTAATGTAAATATTACCGAGGAGTTGATCCAGCTTTCGGAGATCAGCGGCGCGTTTGAAAACAATGTGGTGGTTTTTAACAACACCAAAGCGATGATGCAGGCCAGTTTGGAATTGGCGCAATAGCGGCGGATAAAATAAAATAGGGAGGTAAAATTTATGGCGGAAGGAATAACAGCGGTCGGCGGTTTGAATCCGGTGCAGACCGGCGCGAATACGATAGTGTCTCCGGTTAATGTGCAAAACACTTCGCCGTTTCAAGTGATGCTGGACGCGGCGATCAGCGGTCTGCAGGATGTGAGCGCAGCGGAGGAAAAAGCCAACGCCTACATCGCGCAGTATTCGCTGGGGCGTGTCAGCATGGAAGAGGCGCTGATCGAAGTGCAAAAAATGACTATGGCCGTGCAAATGGCGACAACTGTGGTCAATCAAGTGGTGTCGACCTTTAAAGAAATAGAGCAGATACCGGTTTAAGTTTAGAAATTTTTTAAGAAAGGAAAAATAAAATCCTGTGGGCGAACAAATAGGCGCAGGCTCTAGGTCCGGCGGCGGTAAAACGATTTTTATTATTATAGGCGTGGTGATTATCGTCGCGCTGGCGGTTTTGTTTTTTCTCTACCGCCCATCTTTGGCCGGCGCTGTCAAGATCGGCAGCGGCTCTCTGCCGTCATTCACGCAAAAAAAAGAGCCGGCCGGCTATTCGGTGCTGTTTAAAAATCTGGACTACACAGAAGCCGCGCTGATCGTGGATTCGCTGAAAACACAGGGCGTGAAAGATTATCGGCTAGAGGATGACGGCCGTACGATATTAGTGCCGACCAAAAAACGCACGGATATAGTTTTGACCATCGCCCAAGAAGGCATTATGCCCAACGGCGGGGCGGTGGGTTTTGAGATTTTTGACAAAGGCAGCGCGCTGGGCGCGTCGGAGTTTGACCAAAACGTGAAATTTTCCCGCGCGATCAGCGGCGAGATGGCGCGCAGCGTGGCGCGGATCAACGGCATCGAAGAAGCGCGGGTGATCGTGGTCATACCGGCCAAACAGCTTTTTTCCACAGTGCAAAATCCGGTGCAGGCTTCGGTCATGGTCAAGATCGTGGAGGGCGAGCTGCTCTCTCCGTCGCAGGTGCAGGCGATCATTGCGTTGGTTTCCGCATCGGTGGAAGGCCTGCAAAAAGAAAATATCACAGTGGTGGATTATCACGGCCGGGTTTTGAGTTCTGAGGAGTATGCCAAAGATTATGACCGGCTAGCCGCGCTGCTGGCTATGCAAAAAGCGCAGTCCGGCGGCCGCAATGTGTCGACGGCGGCTTTGATGGATTCTACGGAGATTCCGCTGGAGGCTTCTGAAAAGGCCGACGAAAGTTCTATTTTTGAGATGTATTACAATATCGACAACAACAAGATGAACAGGCAGCAAAGAAGTTCGGTCAGAGGCTTGCGGCTGGATGCCAACGCCAGCGCGGAAGAGGCTTACGCGGCCAAGATGAAATTCAAGGAGCGCTACGAAAATCTGCTGGAGCGCAATGTCAAACAAATGGCCAATCAGTTTTTCCCCAAAAAAGCCACGACGGTCAAAGTCAATGTGGAACTGAACGACCGGCCTTTTGACGCGGTAACGCCAAATTCTATGATCGCGCGGATCACCAGCATGATCCTGCTGGATCAAAACAACAAAGATGTGGTCCTGACTCCGGAAGTGCGCGAGGCTTTCATGAAATCAATTGCCGCGGCGACGAGTTATGTCAAAGGCCGCGACCGCATCGACCTGCGCTGGTCGCCAAATACTAATGAACACAACAAAGGCAATTTATTCAGCGGTTTGAGCAGCGGTCAGGACAAAAAGACGGAAAAAACAGCTCCCAAGGTAACGCCTGTACCGCCTGCGCCGCAGACGGGCAAAGATCAGCCGGTGATAGATTTATCTAAATTGCAGTCCAAGCCGGAAGTCTTTTGGACATGGAATAATATTCTATATTTAGGCTGCGGACTTTTCGGCGTGCTGCTCTTGATCATAGTCTTGCGGCCAAGGCATGCCCGCCGAGTTACCGCGGAAAAAGGCGGCAAGAAAAGCTCGGTTTTTGACGAGCCGCCGGAAGACAAAGAAGGTTTTGCAGACCTTGCCGCTCCCTCGACAGACGCGATCCGCGAGCTGGCCGCGCAAAGCCCGGACAAAGTCGCGGCGGTTTTGGAAAAATGGTTTCAGGAAGACGCTGCGGCGCAGAAATAAATGAGGAGATTTTAAAATATGGTGGCAATGCAGTTAAAGGGCCGTGAAAAAGCGCTGATTTTTCTTTCCGCGCTGGGCGATGAAGTGTCCGGCAAAGTGCTGGACTGTCTGCCGGAAAGCCTCGCGCTCAAGATCACGCGGGAATTAAATAATTTCAAAAAACCTTCGCCGGAAGCGGTGGCTTTTGTGCTGAAAGAGTTGACGCGCTTTGCGCTGAATCAGCCGCCCGAAACGCCGCGGCTCAAAGAACCGGAGGTTGATCCAGCTGACGCGGCGAGCGAGGTCGGCCGCAAGCCCCTGCCGGAATTGGCGGCTTTGCTGCAAAATGAAATACCGCAAACCGCAGCTTTTGTTTTGAGTTATATGAGCGCAGGGCGGCAGAAAGATTATTATGAAATACTTTCGCCCGGCCGCCGCAGCGATGTCAAACAATGCGCGGTCGAAAAGCTGCCTTGGTCAGACAGTTTGTTTGCTTTGCTCAATGAGCAGGTCAAGGCGCGGGGGTAAAAGTTTATATGCCGCTGCTAAAAAAACATACTCTGCGTCTGGGCGAGCAGCTCGTGCACATGGGTTTGCCTGAGCCTGACGGCGCGGAATCAAGCGAGGAGGAATCCTTTAACAGCACGCCGAATGTTTCGCCGGTCGAGATGTTGTATACCGAACCGGTCGAGCCGGCTGAGCCTTTGGTCAGCGAAGCAGAGCGCGAACAACTGATCCAGAATATTTTGCAGGAAGGCAAAGCGCAGGCAGACGCGGCGGCGGCGGAGATTAAACAAAAAGCCGAGGAAGAAGCGCGGCAGATTATTGACGCCGCGGAGCACAAAGCCAGAGAGTTGCTGGAAAAAGAAATTGCCAAAGGCGTGGAAGAAGGCCGGCAAAAGATTTATGAACAGCTCAAAGGGCATATCGCCGAAGCGCAAAATGTGCTGAGGCAGGCCAACGCGCAAAAAAACACGATTATCAAATCCGCAGTGCCGGAAGTTATGAAGCTGTCTACGCGCATTGCCGCACAGGTTGTCCGCAATGAGCTGGCGCAAAGCCAGGATATTGTGATGGATATAGTCAAGGACGCTATCGAAAAAATCTCTGACAACGAGCAGGTGGTTATCAAAGTGGCGGCGCAGGATTTGCAGACCGTGCGCAATGAAAAAGATTTGATTATCGATCTGGTCGAAGCCAAAAATTTGAGTATTGTGCCCGACAAACATTGCGCGGAAGGCGGCTGCCTGATCGAGACCAAACTGGGCTTTATTGACGCCAAAGTGGTTACCAAACTGGACATGATCCAGACCGCGCTGCTGGGTGTTTATCAAGAGGAAAAAGTTAAGCGCGAAACGGCTTTAAAAGAAGCGGTGGAGCGCGGCGAAGAGGTCGATCTGGCCGCCGAGGAACAAAAAGACATCGAAGAACTGATGCAGGTAACTTCGCTGGAAGAGATCCGCGAGCAGGAAAAGAAAATGCTGGAAGAGCAGCAGGAAAAAGCCAAGGCGGAAGGCGGCGTGGAAGGAGCGCCGGAGTTGTAGTTATGGTCGTCAAAGATTTAACCAAATATTTGCAGGCAATCGACAACACCGAGCATGTTAAAGTGATTGGCAAAGTTTTGCAGGCGGTCGGCTTGGTGATCGAAGCACAGGTTACCGGTGTGGCCAATGGCGAACTGTGCACGATTTTTCTGGAAGGTGAAGATCCGCATCCGGTTTATGCGGAAGTTACCGGCTTCAAAGGCGACAATGTGCTGCTGATGCCGCTGGGACTGACCACCGGTATTGCGCCGGGCTGCAAAATCGTGCCGACCGGCCACCCTTTGCGCGTCGGCGTGGGCAATCAGTTGCTGGGACGCGTGTTGGACGGCTTGGGACGGCCGATGGACGGCAAAGGCGCGATTGTAACGGACACCTTTTATCCGTTTGACCGCGATCCGCCGGACGCGACCAAACGGCCGCGCATCAAAAATCATTTGGCAACCAGCGTCAAAGCTTTTGACGGCTTGTTGACGCTCGGACAGGGGCAGCGCATCGGCATTTTTGCCGGCTCTGGCGTGGGCAAATCGACCCTGATGGGCATGCTGGCGCGCGGCACTGAGGCGGAAGTCAACGTGATCGCGTTGGTCGGCGAGCGCGGACGTGAAGTGCGCGATTTTATCGAGGAGTCGCTGGGCGAAGAAGGCTTGCGCAAATCCGTGGTGGTCTGCGCGACATCGGATCAGCCGCCGATGATCCGTTTGAAAGGCGCGATGGCCGGCACCGCTATTGCCGAATATTTCCGCGATCAGGGCAAAAAAGTTTTGTTTATGATGGACTCTGTAACGCGCTTTGCCATGGCGCAGCGTGAGATTGGCCTGGCTGTCGGCGAACCGCCCACCACCAAAGGCTACACGCCTTCGGTTTTTGCGATGATCCCGCGCTTGATGGAACGCGCCGGCACTTCGGAAAAAGGCTCGATTACGGCGATTTACACTGTGCTGGTGGACGGCGGCGATATGGATGAGCCAATCGCGGACACAGCGCGCGGTGTGCTGGACGGCCACGTGATTCTTTCGCGCGACTTGGCCGCCAAAAATCATTATCCCTGCATTGAGGTCGGCCCGAGTGTCAGCCGTCTGATGTCGGAAATCTGCACGCCGGAGCACAAGGCCGCCGCCGGCAAACTGCGCGAGGTGCTGGCGCGCTACACTGAGGCCGAAGACCTCATCAATATCGGCGCTTACGTCAAAGGCAGCAATCCAAAAATCGACAATGCCATTGAAAAAATAGACGCGGTGAATGAATTTTTGTGCCAGGCCACCGATGAGAAATTTGATTTTGACGAAACAGTGGCGCGGCTGGAAAATATTTTTGCGTAAGTAGGCGCAGGGGGGAGTTATGAAAAAGCCGAAAAAATCTAAAAAATTCCAGTACAATCTCAAAACAGTTTTAAAAGTCCGCGAGATTTACGAGAAACTGGAAAAAGAAAAATTTGCCGAAGCCCAGCGCAAATATCTGGAGGAGCTGGAGCGCGAAAGAAAAATGAAAGATTATGAAATGCAGCAGCAGCGCACACTGAAAGGCGGCTTGCAGGGCAATCTTGATTTTGCCAGCATTATGCACCGCCAGAATTTTCTCAAGAAATACAAGATCGATGTAAATGAGCAGGAAAATAAAACCAAAGAAGCCGACCAGCGCAAAGAGGAGCAACGCGAGCGTCTGGTGAAATCCATGAAAGACCGCAAGATTTTGGAAAAAGACCGCGAGCATAAAAAACAAGCCTGGAAGCGCTTAATGGACCGCGAGGCGACCAAATTTTTGGACGAAATTTCCACTTCTAAATATTTCCGCAATATGGAGGAACGGCTCAAAGAGGAGCGCCTGCGGGCGGGGCTGCGGTAAGCGGCTCTAGTATTTCTGCAAAACTTTCTGCGTGGCCGCGGTTACTCTTTTTAGCAAATCTTTTTTTAAAGTTTCCGGCAAAAATGAAAAATCCCGCGGCGTTGTCCGGCGCGGTGCGCGCGGCTGATCCGCAAAGAGCAGTTGCGGCTGGACTTGCAGAGCCGCGGCGATTTTTTCGATCATCTCTATTGATGGAAAGCGGCGGCCGATCTCGATCTCGCCGATGTAGCTGGGCGCGGTATTGCAGTGAAAGGCCAATTGCATTTGGGACAGGCCGGCCGCTCTCCGGATTTTACGCAGATTGGCGATGAATATTTGCTTTAAGCCCATGAGATTGTATATATACTTATAGCCAATGACTTGACTATTAGCAAATAGACACTATAATATTAGCATCAGCTATTTGCTGATACAACAAACAAGGAGGTGTGCGGGCGTTAAAATAATTTCTTGATGTTTTTACGCAGCGCCGCGGCGATTTTGGCCAGCATTAAGATTGTAGGGATACGCGAACCGTCCTCAATGCTCTGCACATAACGCAGAGAAATCCCCACCGTATCTGCTAGTCTTTCTTGGGTCATTCCGGACTGCTTGCGGAATTTCTTAACGTTTTTGCCTATTTGGAAATGCATACTTGCAATATTAACTATATCTGTTATAATTTATTACGAACTAATAGTTCGTAAGAGATTTTTGGGAAAGTATGGAGTAGAAGCCGGCTTTATTGCCGTGAATCTTAAAAAGGGGGTATATCTATGGCACGCTACACATATAAATTACCGGACGGGGAGACAGCGGCGGGCGCAACACCGACGACTAACACGGTTCTAGCTGTAAAACAAAATTATTTGTCTGGCAAAGAAGCCTATGCAGCGGATTACAATCAGACAGTGGAGAATCTCAAAAAAGAGCGGACAAAACGCGGCATCTCAGCTGATGCAGGTTTGTCTGCGGTTACGGCCAAAGCGTCCAAAATAGAGGCCAGCCAGATCAAAGCTTTGCAAGAAGCGACCAGAGGTTTGGTGGCCTATAACAGCAATGATATTTTTTCATATAGCACAATAGGTATCGGCACGAGGCTTTTAGCCAAACATTTAGAAGAAGTGCGGCAGGTGGTGGACGACGCGCTGAACAGCGCAAGATGCGGCATCACATGTTCATCGGACTGCGCGCGCAGCTGCGGGACGGGCTGCGCTACCGCGGCCTGCATCGGGCAATGCGGAGACACTTGCGGAGGCGGGTGCAGCTCGGCTTGCAGCCGGGGCTGCGGTAATGATTGTACGGGGCATTGCGGGACGACATGCAGCGGCGGCTGCGGCGAGGCCACTTGCACAGGTTCTTGCGGCGCGGATTGCGCTAACGGCTGCGGCGCGTCAGCCTGTGAGAGCGCTTGCGGCGGAAATTGTGAGGGAGGCTGCGGTACGGCTAGCTGTATAGGTGTTTGCGGCAACGCTTGTGAAGGCGGCTGTGGCAGCGGCTGCGAAGGCACTTGTGGTACTGTTTGTTCCGGTGGTGGTTGTGGCAATAATGCTTGCACCGGTACTTGTGGCGGAAGTTGTGAAGGAGGCTGCGGTGGCAACTGCACGGCTACTTGTGGCGGTGGTTGTGATAACGACTGTGGGGATGGCTGTAAAGGCGGTTGCAGTCTTGTGTGTGTTGCTGGGTGTGGCAATACATGCAGTGTTGGTTGTGCTAGTTGTACTGGCGGATGCAGCACAGCCTGTACTGGTACTTGTGCTAGTGATTGTAATGTTTCTTGCGGAAGTGATTGTGGAGATAATTGTAGTACAAACGGATTTAGTGGTTCGAATTGTTCCAACTGTGCTTGGAATTGTATTGAAAACTGTGCTAATGGTTGTGGAACTGGCTATTGTAAAGGTGGCTGTCATTCAAATTGTGGAAGTGATAGTTGTTCTAAGGCGTGTGGTAGCAGCTGCGGTGGAAATTGTGCCAAGGTTTGCAGTGGGTCAAAATGTAATGGTGTCTGCGGTGCTTGTGGGAATGCCTGTTATGCTAATTGTACAAGCTCTTGTGGTAGTTCTTGCGGTGGTGGTAGCTGTAAAGCAATTTGTCAAAGCACTTGTGGTGATAGTTGCGGTAACGGCTGTGTAGAAGCTTGCAAAAAAGTCTGCGGCGGCTGCACTACATCCTGCGGTGGTAGTTGTAGTAATGGTTGTCAGAATACTACTTGTAAAAATGGTTGTTATGCTGGTTGCAATAACGGTTGTTCTAGTGATACTTGCAAAGATGGTTGTTATACCGGCTGCAACAATGGTTGTTCTGCTGAAGCATGTAGAAGTGGCTGTGCCAGCGGCTGCGGCGGAGGCTGTTCCGCTACTGCTTGTGAAAATGGCTGTACCAACGGCTGCGGAGGCGGTTGTTCGGCTACAACCTGCCAGGGTGGTTGTTACACTGGCTGCAACAACGGCTGCAGCAGTGATTCCTGTGTGAGTGGCTGCCGCGGAGAATGTACCGGCGTTTGTGGCAATGCCGCCTGTGAAAACGATTGTCATAGCGCTTGCCATATAGTGTGCAGCGCTGACTGCACTACCGGCTGCGCTTCCAGCTGCAAGGACGGTTGCGGCGAAACCTGCAAGGATGTTTGTATCAATAATTGTTCCAATTCCTGTATGGCCGGTTGTCTAGATGGCTGCGCGCAGACCAGCCGTTACGGGACAGACCCCGCCGGCACAAATGACCCGCGTCCGGTTACAGGGAGTTTTAGCGGCAAATTTTCCTATGGATATGGCGAGGGGTAAAGTCATGAAAATTATAACCACACTTTCTAAAGATGAGCGGGATAGTTATGAAGTGATTTACAATAAAATCAGCTGCGCTAAACAAGCGCTGCGCGCGAACGCGATACCGCCATACGCGCCGGTTCAAGCAGCGGACAGATATTTCCGGGAGGCGATCTTTGCGTATGCGGACGCGCAATATTTGCAGGAGTATTTCTGGCGGGAATTGGCGCGGCGGTACGGAGTGGAACAAAAATATATGGACAGGCTGCAGGTGGATTTTGATACGAATAAGTTGTTTGTGAAAGATTGAGTAGAGGCGTTGCAGGCGGAGAGATTGCGCGAGGGCGAATATTTTGCCGTAAGCGCGTCTGGCCATTGGTCTGCGACGCGAACTTAACAAGGCTACAAAGTAGCCGACGTTAAGTGAGAGTCCACCACGCGCGGCGGCAAAGATATTCGCCCTGCGGAATGGACGGAGTGTTTAGGCAAAGTCGCTTCGACACAGCTCAGCGACCGGTTGTTACAGTGCGCGGGCAAAGATATTTGCCTTGCAAGAAAACAGGGAGAATTTTAGAACATGATACCAGCTATCAAGAATTATGAGGGATTGAGTGTTACGTTCCAGGTAACGGAGGATTGTAATTTAAGGTGTAAGTATTGTTATGAAGTGGATAAGAAGCCTGGGGATTTGCCATTTGAATACGCTAAAAAGTTTGTAGACATAATCTTAGAGGATGAAGACCCGATAAACGCCAAAGGCACGGATAGCGAGTGGATATTGAAGCAGGGGTTGATTATAGATTTTATCGGCGGAGACGCTTTAATGGTGCCGGAATTGCTGGATAAAATACTGACGTATTATCAATACAGGGCAATAACAATGAATCACAAATGGGCGTACCGCTGGAGAGCGAGTATTTCCAGCAATGGGACATTGTTTGAAGACCCAAAAGTAAGAGATTTCATGATGAAGTATAAAGACAATCTTTCGATAGGCGTATCGGTAGACGGCTGTCCGGAGATACACGATAAGAACCGCATACATAAAGACGGCAGGGGGACGATGAAAGATATACAGAAGTGGTGGGATTGGTATTTAGAGTGGCACGGAATAGACAGCGTGGCCACAAAAGCGACGTGTAATAGAGACACAATACCTTATCTGGCCAAATCCATAAAGTTCTTGCACGAGGAGATGAGATTAAAGCATATAAATATAAATTTTATCTTTGAGGATATGCGCCTGACGGAAGCAGACCTGAAACAGCTAGATGAGGAAATGGAGAAATCCGTAATGTATATACTGGAACACAGGCATGATCTGCATGTCTCAATGTTCGATAAAGGCTTTGGCATAGGTGAACCCATGAAAGACCCGGACAAGGGTTGGTGCGGTTCAGGATCAATGCCGTGCTTGAGCATAAACGGAAGAATATACCCGTGTTTCAGATTCAGTCCGAACACGATGCACAACCGCAAGTTGGATTTTTATGTAGGGGACATTTGGAATGGACTTAACCATAAAGAACGATTTGAGATAGTGAGGCAGCAAACACGCAAAAAGATTTCACCACAGAAGTGCTTAGAATGCCCTGTAGAGAGCGCGTGCGCGTGGTGTATAGGGGGAGCATTTGCGGAGAAAGGGGAATTTTACCGGCAGACGAATATTTGCGAGGTGCATAAACTTCAATCCAAATGGAGCAGGAGATACTGGGAGGAATACGATAAATTAGAAGGTACAAGAAGTTTTGATGATGCTGGAAAAGTTATTTTGTAGGTAGATGCGTTGCAGGCAACGCATCTATGCTCTGCAAGACCGATATGTTGAAGAGCGAAGAGATAAAGGTAGTAGTTTAGTCCGGCAAATACTTTGCCAAAGCGCGTGGTAAAACAAAGGGAGAACATGTTGTGTCGCTTCGACTCCGCTCAGCGACCGGTTGTTGCGATACGCGAGGGTAAAGGTATTTGCTGGACGTGAATGGCCTCCCCTTGGCAAGGGGAGGCGGCTAAAAATTTGCCACAGGCAAATTTTTGGCGGAGGGGTGTTTTGCGGAGCAAAACATTGGTTCATGTAAGGTTATTATACGAGAAGCAAAAAAAATAAAAAGGAGGAAAGATTATGACAAAGAACAATGGGAACGGAGAGGCTAAAGAAGCAAAAGAAACAAAGCCGGAGGTGTGCCCGATCTGCGGGAAAGTGCATCCGCAAAGGGAGGACTTGAATATTAAAGCGACGCGCGATGAGGTGGAAAGCCTGATCTTAATAAACAACCGCGTGAACGTGGCGGAACAGGCGGCGCGGCCGACGGCTCTACAGCAGGGGGTTACACAGGAGCAAGTGCAGGTGTTTGTAAATGCGGCTCTGAATGCGAAAGCTGAGGCCATGAATTTACAGCGGCAATGGTGGAATGAAATATTCGCCAAGTATCCGCAATTGCCGAGAGACAAGAATGTGTTTGTGGATTTCGATACGTGTGATTTCTACTTGAACTTAACGAGCAGCTAGGCTGCGAAGTTAAGTGAGAGCCACAAGGCCGCGCAGCGGCCGACGTGATAAGGTCGGAGAAATAACAAATGATATAAAGGCAGCCACTTGTGAAGTTCGACACAAAACTAACAAGCAGCTAAGCTGCGAAGTTAAGTGAAAGTCACAAGCCGCTGAAAGCGGCGAAGTGCTAGTGCAAATAGAGCAGTAACGGAGTTAAATAAACGCGGCGGTTTCTGCAGGTTGAGCAGTAGCTTACTCCACCGCGTCTATGCATTCGATCAATTCGCTGGCGTAGCCGTCCTGACCGTATTTTTCAAAGAACTCCACTTCTTCCTCGGCGGTCTCCGTGTCGCCCAGCGCCACGCAGCATTTGCCCAAAGTCAGCCGCGCGTCATATTGGTATTTGTCCAGCTCGATAGCCTGACGCGCATACAGCATGGCGCGCCAGTAATCTTTTTTTTCATAGCACCACTCGGACAAAACTGTCCGCGCGTCGATATACTTGCTGTCCAGTTCGGCGGCAGCCTGCATGTAACGCAAGGCTAGTTCAGGCTGATCTAGCATGTGATATGCCCAGCCCAGACGAAAATTAAAAAGCGCATTGTCCGGCTCACGGCGCACAATTTTGCGCAAAACTTTGGCACATTCCCAAAAGCGGTTGTTGTCATAAGCCAGATTAGCTTTGGCCAGCAGCGCGTCGGTTTGATTGTTGGCGATTAGGGTGAATAACAAATCGTATACCATAAAACAGCCAACGCCGAGTAAAATGCCAAGCACCAGCGGATTGTCAAACATAGAGTGTCCTTTCTCTAAAGTATTTTACTCTAAAAACCGCGATCTGCCACTATTGTTTAGCGGCGTGCTAAAATGCCACTATGGAAATGGCGGCGCTGATTTTAATTTGTTCGGTTTTTCTTCTGGCGGCCGCGCTGTTTTGGCCGAGAATTTTCGGTAAAAAAGAAAATACGGCGGATTTTCTGGCGCCAAAATTAGCCGATATAGACAAATTGATCCGCGATGAATTTAGCCGCAATCGCCAGGAAATGAATGCTGCGGCCAAAGACACGCGCGAGGAATTGGCCAAATCTCTGCGCTTATTCGCCGACAGTTTGGAAAAAATCCGCGCGGCTGTGGAGAACAAATTGCGGGATATTCAGACCGACAACAATAATAAGCTGGAACAAATGCGCGCGACTGTCGACGAGAAACTGCATCAGACGCTGGAAACCAGGCTGGGCGAGTCTTTCAAGCTGGTGAGCGAGAGATTGGAGCTGGTGCAAAAAGGTTTGGGCGAGATGCAGAGTCTGGCCGCGGGAGTCGGCGATTTGAAAAAGGTTTTGTCCAATGTCAAAACGAAAGGTGTGCTGGGCGAGTATCAGCTTGGCGGCATTTTGGAGCAAATCCTTTCGCCGAGCCAATACGCGCAAAATGTGAAGATCAAGCCGGGCAGCCGCGAGCTGGTGGAGTTTGCCGTAAAAATTCCAAGCAAGGCGGATTCCGCAAAAATTGTCTGGCTGCCGATCGACGCCAAGTTTCCCACGGAAGATTATGACCGCCTGCTCTCCGCTTATGACAGCGGCGATTTGGGAGAAATCGAGTTGCACAAAAAAGAGCTGGAAAAAAAGCTCAAAACTTTTGCCAGAGACATTGCGGAAAAATATATTGACCCGCCGCAGACTACAGATTTTGCCCTGCTGTTTTTGCCTTTTGAGGGGTTGTACGCCGAAGTGCTGAGAATTCCGAATTTGTTTGAAAGCTTGCAGCGCGATTATAAAATCGTGATTACCGGCCCGACGACAATTTCGGCGTTTCTCAATAGCCTGCAGATCGGTTTTCGCAGCCTGGCGGTGGAAAAAAGAACCAGCGAGATTTGGGATTTGCTTGGCGCGGTGCGCACGGAGTTCGGCAAATTTGGCGACGTGCTACAAAAGACCAAAGACAAATTGGACGCGGCCAGCAGCGAGATCGAAAAAGCCGGCGCGCGTTCCCGCGCGATAGAACGCAAGCTGCGCGATGTGCAGGAACTGCCGGAAACCGCGGCGCAAAAACTGCTGGGCGATTTGAGCGCGGCGGAGGCTGCCGCGGATTAATCTAATTCAGCCAGCGCGCAAGGCAGCGCTTTGTCCGCCGCTAATTGGCCGGTCTTGATTTGATAATCAGCATTTTGCAAGGCGGCATAAACAGTTTTTAATTTCTGATAATCGTGCTTCTGGAGCGGCGGCAAAATATTTTTTTCTAAATTCCAGGCGTTCATTTTTAGCAGACCGGCTATTTCGTGGACATTCAGGCGCTGGATCTGCAATTCTTTGATTTGCAGCAGGACGCGCAATTGTCCGGCTATATAGCCGAGCAGCATTTGCGGCGCTTCGCCGTCTTTGAGCAGCGCGCTGACCAGCCGCAAAATTTCCGGCAGGTCTTTACGGCGCAGAGCTTCGCCCAGAGCATAAGCCTGCAGTCCGCCCGCGCTGGCCAGCGCTTGGACGTCCTGAATATTTAATTTGTTTTTGCCGGACGCGTAGACCAGCAATTTATCGGCTTCGTTGGCCAGCGCGCCGAGCGACAAGCCGGTGGTTGCCACTAAAAACTCCGCGGCTGTCCGGTCTATCGCGCAATTTTTTTCGCGCAAATAATTGCTGATCCAGTCCGCCGCTTTGTCCTGCTCCCACGGCTTGAACGGGTCAAAAATTTTAGTCTCGCCGTTTTTTTGAAAAAACTTGAAAAATTTCCGCCGTTGGTCAACCGGACCATTGACGATGAAAGCTGCGCTCACGCCGTCCGGCAGATTTTCCAGCGCGGCAAAGAGGCGTGCTTCCGCGCGCTCGTCCAGAGCGCTTTTTTCGGCTTCACCGGCTCCCGCCTCCGCATCGTCCGTTTCAGTGTTCTTTTTTTTCTTGCCGCTTTTGAGGAAAAACGGATCGTACACCAGCACCAAACGCGTCGGTGAAAAAGTCGGAATAGTTTGCAGCGAATTGATAATTCTGTTTAGGTCTTTTTCTTCCGGCGGGATAATGTCCAGCGCGAAAGCCGCCAGAGCTTGATCAATGTGTTTTTTCTGGAGCGCGCGGGCAGTCTGCTCGACCAAAAACTGTTCTTCGCCGCCGATGAGATAGAGTTTAGCGTCCGCCATAAAAACCGCGTTCCTGCCCGATGGTGGTGGATTCCTCATGCCCGGGCCAGACAATAATACTGTCGTCCAGCGCCAGCAGTTTTTGCAGGGATTTTTGCATATCCGCCGCGCTGCCGCCCGGAAAATCCGTGCGCCCCAGACAGCCGCTGGCGAACATTGTGTCGCCGCTGAACAAATGATTTTCCAGCAGCAGACAGCTCGAGCCCGGCGTGTGCCCCGGTGTGGCAATGACCTGTGCCGGCAGGTCGAGATTTAATTTGTCTGTATACCACTGATCGACGGGCAATTCGCCAATGTGATAATAATCTTT
Organism: Candidatus Termititenax aidoneus; assembly: GCA_003864455.1. GTDB lineage: Bacteria > Margulisbacteria > Termititenacia > Termititenacales > Termititenacaceae > Termititenax > Termititenax aidoneus. The sequence continues at coordinate 18,165 of BGZN01000007.1, forward strand.
TTCTTTTTCGATTAGCCATTGGTCGGCGGCCGGCGCCAGCAGCGGGATTTGGTACTCTTGTTTGATAGCTGTGTCAGCCATGATGTGATCCCAATGACCATGCGTGTTGAGAACTGCAATAGGCCGGAGCTGGAGTTCTTTTATTTTCGCGCTGATCTTGGCGGCTTCGGCGCCAGGGTCGATGATCAGCGTCTGCCCGTTGAAAGTAACGAGATAACAGTTGGTGTGAATCGGTCCGACGACTACGCTATTTACAGTTATCATTGCAGGCTTACTCCAAAGGTGTATTGTTTGTAGTATTCCGAGCGGTTGATCGAAATATTCCAGTGGCACAATTTAAATTCCAGGCCGTAAATTTGATCGCGGATTTTATGCTCGGTGATCGAATAGTGGCGCGTGTAATTTAGCTTTAGATTGTCCAGCGCCTGCCAGCCCAGGCCAAAATGATTTTCCTCGGAAGTGCCGGCGTCCAAGGTTTCTGAATTAAACGGCGAAATACCAAGCTCGTCCGGCGTATATTTGTAACCGGCGTTGAAACTCAAACGCTGCCAGTTTTTCTTATAGTTAAGATTGTAGATTAGACGTTTCCAAAAGCCGGTCAACTGATTTTTTTCGTAATAAGCCGAACTGCTGTAAGTGGCGTCCGGCGTCAGCTCGCCAAAAGCGCCCAGCCCAAATTTGCGTTCGACTTTGCCTTCCCAATTGTGCTGCCAATATTCGCGCGTGCCAGGCTGGAATTTCAATCTGTCCAAATCAACGCTATCCCAGGGCAGTTCGACATCTTCTTCGCGGATCTGCGCGGCGAAACCGCTGAAAGAAAAATCTAAACCCAGCGGCGCGCTATAAACTGGTGTGGTCAGTCCGAGTTTAGGCCGATAACTGACCCATTGGTAACTGGACATTTCGCGGTTGGTCAAAGTGAAAGTCAGCTCTGGATAAGTTTCGCTGCTGGGCGGCATAACGCCGCTGAAAAATTCGTCAATAATCTGGCTGCGCTCTTTTTGCGGCACACCGAGCAGCATGCTGTGCTGAAAGCCGTAGGAAGTCCGGCCGCCCAGTCCGGTCAAATAATGCAGGCGCAGTTGACCGCGGTGATCCTGACTCAATTTGTATTTATTCGTGAAGCCGACCCGCGCGCCGAGATTGGCCAAATAATGCAGGTCCAGAGTGCCGGTTAGTTTTTCGTTGCGGTAATAACTCAATCCGGCCTTGGCATAAGCGCCTTCCACCGGATTGTAGCCGAGCTGCGGTATGGCGCTGTACATGCTGTCCAGATTGCCGCTCAAGTCGGACACATTATTTGGCACATACATGACCGGCAGGAAGAAAAAATAAATCACGGCATGGTCGTTGACCACGTCGCCCCATTCTGGATAAATGCTCAGACGCCGCGAGGTGATGTGATTGCAGGGATCAGGCTGGTCGCAGGTGGTTTGAGAAGCGTGCTCCACAACTATCGAATCTTCACGGATAGTAACATTTTGGCCGTGGATTTTATTTTTGCGTATAGTTAGAGTGATGTTTTCGCCGTACGCTTCATTTTTTTGATAATCGTATTGCAGCGAATCGCCGGTCACCTGCTGCTGGTCGCGGTTAAAAACAAAGCCGTCATTGGCGGACAGTTGTTTTTGTTCGAGATTGACCGTTGTGGAGTCGGCTTGCAGTTTGATATTGCCATTGATGACGACTACATTGCCGCTGGCGCGGACAAATTGATTTTCGCCGGCATAATTTATATTGTCGGCTTCGATGGAGATTTCTGCCGCCGCAGCCAGGCCGCAAAACAGCAGCGCGGTGAATAGTTTAGATCTGCACATCTAACGGCACGCTCGTTCTTTCTTTGCGTTCAAATCTTGTGAAAGCTTTCAAGAAAACCAGTTCCGCTTTGCCGGTCGGACCATTGCGGTTTTTGGCGACAATGAGCTGCACTGTGTTATCTTCCGGGCCGCCCGCGTTATCATATTCCTGATAACTCAAGCGGTGGATCAGCAGAACGACATCGGCCACCTGCTCGATCTCGCCGGAATCGCGCAGGTCGGACATTCTGGGCGGACGCGAACCGCGGCTGCTGGATTTATTTTCACCGGAGCTGCTGAAACCAAAGCTGTGTTTTTCCACTTCGCGGTTGAGCTGCGCGATGACAATGACCGGAATATTCAATTCTTTGGCCAGATTTTTCAAGGCGCGCGCCCAGTTGGACACCTCCAAATAGCGGCTTTCCTGCCGTCCGGCTGTGCTGGTGATCAGCGTCAAAAAATCGACCACGATCAGCTGAATATCTTTTTCTATTTTGAGCCGGCGCGCCTTGGTCTGGATTTGCAGTATCGTGTTCGGCGAATCGTCGATATAGATCGGCGCGTTGCTCAGATTGGCCAGGGATTGGGATAATTTTTTCTGGTCGTCGGTGGATAGATTGCCGGTTTTGATGCTGTGCGCGTTGAGCTTGGCGTCAGTGGTCAGCAGACGGGTCGCCAGCTCTTCCTGGGACATTTCCAGCGAAAAAATTCCCACCGGCACACTGCGCTTTAAGGCGACATTGGCGGCGATGTTCAAAGCCAGCGCGGTTTTGCCGACGGACGGCCGCGCCGCGATGACGATCATATTGGCGTTTTGCAGGCCGCCGGTGATTTGATCCAGTTCGTCATAGCCGGTCAGCAAGCCGCCGGCTTCGGGATTGGCGCTTTTGCGGGTGAGATCGTCGTAAGCAATATCCAGAGGCACGCGCAAATGCTGAAAGCCCTGTTTGATATTGCGCTGCGCCAGCTCAAAAACCATTTTTTGCGCGCTCTCCACGATCTCGTCGGGATTGCCGTCCGGCTGATAGGCTTCGGAGGCCATGCCGTGTCCGGCCTCGATAATGCTGCGCATCACGTAATTGCGCTCGACTATTTCCGCGTACTCTCCGGCGTGCGCCGGCGTAACCACTGTGTTGGCCAGATCAGCCAGATAAGCGCGTCCGCCTTCCGGCAGAGCGTTCTTTTGTTTCAGCTCCTCCGCGACGGTAAGCAGGTCGATCTTTTTGTTCTGCGCGGCCAGATTTTGCACGGCCTGATAAATATTTTGATGCGCCGGCAGATAAAAACTTTCCGGCTGCAGGCGGTCGATGACTTTGAGCACGGCGTCCTGGTCTATGAGCAGCGCACCCAACAGATTTTGTTCGGCTTCGAGATTTTGCGGCGGGACTCTTTCTTCTGGCATAGGGTTATTCATTGTAAAGGATAGACAGGGCTTTAGGCAATATTTTTAATGGTCTAAATCTCCCAACAAAAACTCAATATCTTTTTTAGTCAGGGATTTGGCTATATCGCTATCGCTGGCAATTATCCCATTGATTGACTGATTTTTCCTTTGCTGTAATTCCAGCATTCTCTCTTCGACGCTGCCCTTGATATACAGCCTGTAAACAAACACTTCTTTTTCCTGGCCGCGGCGGTGCAGCCGGTCTATAGCCTGATTTTCGATGCCGGTATTCCACCAGGGGTCATAGATAATAACGCGGTTGGCTGACTGTAAATTGATGCCGGCATTGCAGGCCTTGAGGCCGCCGAGCATGATCCGAATATCCGGCTCGTTATTAAATTGTCTGACCAGCTCCTGCCGCTGCTGGCTTTTGGTGGCGCCGGTAATTGTTAGAAATTTTACCTTCTGCGTTTTCAGAAAATCTTCCAGGAGCGGAAATATTGAAGAGAACTGGGCAAAGAACACTATTTTGTCCGGTGTGTTGGCCAGCAGCTCCTTTAATAATTTCTTTGAATAATTAAATTTGGTTGACGCCGGAATATTCTGGCCCTGAAGCACGCTGTCTCTCAGCATATAAGGGTGGCTGCATAGATAACGCAGAGTATTGAGCGTTTCCAGATGGTTTTTGTTTCCTGTCTGGTAGGCGTCGCGTATATGCAGATAAATCGCTTCTTCAGCGCGGGAGAGTTTGGGAATATTTGTTTCTACCGAGGTTTTGAACGGCAGATTGAGCGTCTGTTCTTTAGTGCGGCGCAGGATGAGCGGCGCGGTTTTTTGACGGAGCAGTTCGCGGTCAGCCGCGCTGTCCTCGGCATAGGCTTCTTTAAATTCTGCCAGCGAATTGTATAAAAAACCCGGCTGCGCCCAGTCAAAAATTGACCACAATTCAGAATGATAGTTCAGAATAGGCGTGCCGGTTAAAGCCAGCCGCCGCCGCGAATTGACGCTTTTTAAGGCTCGGGTGGCAAGATTTTTATCCTTGTTGATATTCTGCGCTTCATCGGCGATCACGATGCCAAAAGTTATATCGCTGTAATGGTGCTGATGATCTGAGACCAGTGTGCCGTAAGAAGTCAGCACCAGATCATACCGGGCGATGTCCTGTATTTTTAGTTTTCTTTCGTCCGGACTGCCGGTCATGATGAGCGTCTGGAATACGCCCGGCGCGAATTTTTTCAGTTCGTCTGCCCAGTTGTGCAGCGCGTTGGCCGGCGCGAGTATCAGGGCCGGCTGGCCGCGGCCGATTTTCCCGTCTTCTTTGAGCCTGGCCAGATGGACTATGGTCTGCAGGGTTTTGCCCAGACCCATGTCGTCGGCCAGTATGCCGCCCAGAGCATATTTAGCTAAAAATTGCAGCCAGTGATAGCCGGCCAGTTGATAAGGCGACAGTCTGGCCTGTATGCCGCGCGGCGGGGGAACTTTTTCGATGTCTTTAAAATCGTTGGTTATATTCTGGATAATTTTTTTACTGTCCGCGTCAAAATTTATTTTAATGTTTTTATGCGCGGTCAGGACCAGCGGCAGCAGATTTTCCTCTTTTATTTTATAACTGTCTTTGCGGGTGGGATTTTGCAGATATTTCTGCAGGTAGTCCATTTCTGCCTCGGGTATTCTGGCCAGACTTCCGTCCCGGAGATAGATATGTTTTTGACCGGAGTTGAGCAATCCCTGCAGCTCCTGGTGCGTAAATACTTCGCCGTTAATAAAATAACTGGGTGTGAACTCGAACCAGTTTATTTTGTCCGACTTGTGTATATCTATACTTATGGTGGTTTCTGCAAAGCGTCTACCGTCTGTTAAGTCTATGCCGCGGTCGGCCAGGATTTTGATGCGTTCATTAGTGAGGTTTTCTACATCTTTGGCATTGGATAATTCTTTTTTTTCTTCAGGGCTTACGATACTGGTATCGCCTTTTTTTAAACAGCTTACCAACGATGCTACTTTTTTTTCTTCTTTATTCGTTGAGTTATTGTTTGGACGCTTTATTATATCTCCTTTTTTTACAGCGGCGATCAGAGCGTTGATGTTTTTGAATTGAGGATTTAATTTCAACAATACATTGTCCAGTTCGGCCAGATGTTCATTGAAATCTAGCTGTGAGTTTTCCAGACTAATGCCGCGGTCTGTCAGCGTTTTGATACGCTCATTGGTGAGTTTTTCTATAGCAGCTTTGTCATTAGATAATTCTTTTTGTTCTTTGGGGCTTACGATACTGGTATAGCTGCCTTTTAAATTGTGTATCCACGTTGCTGCTTTTTTTTCTTCTTCATCTATTAAGTGGCTGTTTGGACGCTTTATTGTATATCCTTTTTTGACAGCGGCGATCAGGTCGTTGATGTTCTTGAATTGAGGGTTTAATTTCAACAATACATTGTCCAGTTCGGCCAGATGTTCATTGAAATCTAGCTGTGAGTTTTCCAGACTAATGCCGCGGTCTGTCAGCGTTTTGATACGCTCATTGGTGAGTTTTTCTATAGCGGCTTTGTCATTGTTCAATTCTTTTTGTTCTTTGGGGCTTACGATACTGGTGTAGCCGCCTTTTAAACGTTCTATCCACACTGCTGCTTTTTTTTCTTTATCCGTTGACTTATACGAGCTTGAACGCTTTATTATATTTCCTTTTTTGACAGCGGCGATCAGAGCGTTGATGTTCTTGAATTGAGGATTTAATTTCAGGAGGACGGCGTCCAGTTCAGCTAAATGTTTATCAAAATCTGATACCAGACTAATAACGCCGCGCTCCGTCAGGATTTTGATGCGTTCATTAGTGAGGTTTTCTACATCTTTGGCATTGGATAATTCTTTTTGTTCTTTGGGACTTACGATATTGGTGTAACAGTTTTTTGAACGGTCTATCCACGATGCTGCTTTTTTTTCTTCTTCATCCATTAAGTGGCTGTTTGGACGCTTTATTGTATTTCCTTTTTTAACAGCGGCGACCAGGGCGTTGATGTCTGAGAATTGAGGATTTAATTTTAAGAGTACAGTGTCCAGCTTGGCCAGATGTTCGTCAAAAGTGAGTTGTTTTTTGATTTTCATATCCTGACCAGAGTTGCCGCCGGTCATAATTTTGCGGAACATTGCTTTTATTCCTTTTTAAAAGAGGTATATATCTATCGTCAGCGGCAGCCAAAAATTGCAAATTTTTTGCCGCAGGGTGGGGGAAAGCGGGAATAATGAGGCAGCGGCCGGAATTCAAGGAAATAAGGACATTAAATCATGTTAGAATACGACAGAGGATATTACATTAAATGACAGAATTATTAGACTTAAATAACGTCACGGAAAAAATAAAAATTTTAATGGCGCAAGCCCGCCTGAAAGTTGCCAAGGAAGTAAATCAACATTTGGTAAAAACCTACTGGGAAGTTGGACGTATTATTGTGGAGCATGAACAGCAAGGTGATATTAAAGCGCAATACGGAACGCGCCTATTGCAAGATTTATCTAAAAGTTTGATTAAAGATTTAGGGACAGGGTTTTCTGTGTCAAATTTACAGTTTATGCGGCGCTTTTTCTTGGAATACCCGATTCAACAGACACTGTCTGTTAAATTGTCTTGGTCGCACATTTGCGAACTTTTAATTATTTCTGATAAGGATAAACGGGCTTTTTATGAACAGGAATGTATAAATTCCGGCTGGTCTGTCCGTGAATTGCGTCGGCAAATAGGAACATCTTTATTTGAAAGGCTTTTGTTATCAGACGGCCAGACCAACAAAGAAACAGTGTTGGCCTTGTCTAAACAAGGGATTGTTATCGACAAGCCGCAGGATATTTTAAAAGACCCGTATGTATTTGAGTTTCTGGGTGTCCGCGAGGAAAAACCTATATTGGAAAAGGATTTAGAATGCAAGTTAATCCGGCATATTGAGGATTTCTTGCTGGAGCTTGGACGTGGTTTTATGTTTGTGGGCAGTCAACAGAGAATAACACTTGGCGGCACGCATTATTACGTGGATATGGTGTTTTATAACAAAATTTTGAAAGCTTATGTGCTGATTGATTTGAAAACCGGGCATTTAACGCCGGAGCATGTAGGGCAGATGAATATGTATTTGAATTATTATAATTCCGAAGTTAACGAAACTGATGACCAAAAAGCGATTGGTATAGTGCTTTGCGCTGATAAACATGATGTTATGGCAGAGTTTGCTTTGGGTGGCTTAGAGAATAATATATTTGCATCGCGGTATACTTACTATATCCCAGATAAGGAACAGTTGATCAGCGAAGTTAAAGCTTTGTTGGCACACGAGAATGCATAGGATGCCTTTTTCGCCCGAAAGGTGGTATAATCAAGGTAATATTGTCTATGTCGCGGGGGATTTATGGCGGTTAATTTTAACCAAAATAACAGTCGGGTTTTTTCGGAAGCGGCGCAGGCTTCGGCGGTCTGGAGTCTGCTGAAAAAAGAAGAAAAGAAAAGCAACAAAAAAATCACTTCCGCGATTCGCAAATATCATCTGGCGCACGAGGCGGTCAAAAAAGAAATTGCCGAGGCTTTGAGTGAGTCGATGGGGCAAAGTATCAAGCCAGAAAGCGAAATGGTGGAAAACGCTATATTTTCACTGTCGCTGGGACGGATTTTTGAGAACAATGACGGCGAGTCTGCCTTGCACCCCGAATTAAAAACAGAATTGCAGCGTTACGATTCGGAATCGCCGGAAGCCAAAAAAGCGGTCGCCCACCATTTGAGCCGCGGCAGCGAGCAGGAAGTGCCGGTCAGCGCCAGAGTTGTGGAAAAAGACATTGACGAAATATCGATACGCACGATTGAAAATCCAAATATTTTGTACTCCTAAAAAAAACTAAATCAGGTTATAATCGCCCAATGACCCAGTATACAGTTCCGCGCGGGACGCGCGATATTCTGCCGGAAGAAACGACCCTGTGGCAATTTGTTGAGCAAAAAGCCCGCGAAGTTTTTGCCCTGTATAATTTTCGGGAAATCCGCACGCCGGTTTTTGAACATACGGAATTGTTTTTGCGCGGCATCGGCGAGAACACCGACATTATTTCCAAAGAAATGTACACTTTTCAAGACCGCAAAGGCCGCAATCTGACGCTGCGTCCCGAAGGCACGGCGGCGGTCGTGCGCGCCTATCTTGAGTCCAATCGCCGCAATCAAGAGCCGTTGAGCAAGCTCTGGTATCAGGGGCCGATGTTCCGCTACGAGCGGCCGCAAGCCGGACGCTACCGGCAGTTTCACCAGATCGGCTGCGAGGTTTTGGGCGCGGGCAACGCCTATCAAGACACCGAGGTGATCGCGATGGCGCAGCATTTTTTTACCGCGCTGGGGCTTAAAGATTTGGAAGTGCATATCAACAGCGTAGGCTGCAAAATTTGCCGGCCGGTGATTAAAGAAAGGCTGAAGTCTTTTCTCGGCGACAATCTCGACAATCTTTGCGAGGACTGCCGCAAGCGGTTTGAGACAAATCCGCTGCGTATACTCGACTGCAAAAATCCAAAATGCAACGATTTTTTTGTCGGCCTGCCGGATATTTCCAGCGTGCTGTGCGCGGACTGCAAATCGCATTTTCACGATGTGCAGGATTATCTAAATATTTTGCAGATAAAATTCAAGGTCAATCCGCGTCTGGTACGCGGCCTGGATTATTACACCAAGACGGTTTTTGAAGTGATTTCCGGTCAGCTTGGCGCGCAAAACGCGGTATGCGGCGGCGGCCGCTACGACAATCTGGTGCAGGAGCTTGGCGGTCCGGCTCTGCCGGCGGTGGGTTTTGCTTTTGGCCTCGAGCGCGTGGTGCTGATTATGCAAAATCAAAACATCACTGTTCCAGACGCGCGGCCGTATATTTTGCTGGCGCCGCTTGGTGAAAATGCTTGCGGACGCGCGGCGGTGTTTGCCGAGGCGCTGCGGCACAGCGGTGTTCCGGCCGAGATCGACGTATCCGCCAAAGGGTTAGGCGCGAAATTAAAATCCGCCAATAAACTCGGCGTGGCGTATGTTTATATACTCGGCGATGATGAATTGCTGGAGAAATGCGGTCAGCTCAAAAACATGCTGACCGGCGCGCAGGAAAAAGTCGCTTTTACAGATTTTGCGGCGCGGCTGCAAAAAAATTATCAGCAAGACAGAGGAGAAAAATAATGTTGAGAAAATGCGGCTCTTTGCGAAGAACAGACCTCGGCCAGGAAATACAACTGCGCGGCTGGGTCAACAGGCGGCGTGACCACGGCGGCGTGATTTTTGTGGATTTGCGCGACCGCAGCGGTCTGGCGCAGATCACTTTCAGCGCCGAGCTGGACGCCCAGCTGCACAAACTGGCCGATGAACTGCGTTCGGAATATGTCGTGTCGCTGACCGGCAAGGTGATTGCCCGCAGCGCGGAAAATATCAATCCCAATATGCCGACCGGCGAGGTGGAAGTCGAAGGCCAGACGCTGACGATTTTAAATACGGCCAAGACGCCGCCAATCTCGGTTTGTGACGAGCAGGACGTGGACGAGTCGATCAAATTACGTTACCGTTACATTGATTTGCGCCGTGAAAATTTGCAAAATAATCTTATTTTGCGTTCGGAGATTGCGCGAGTGGCGCGCGAATATTTGTACGCGCAGGATTTTTTGGAGATCGAAACGCCGCTCCTGACCAGGTCTACGCCGGAGGGCGCGCGTGATTATTTAGTGCCGAGCCGCGTGAAGCCGGGCAAGTTTTACGCGCTACCGCAGTCACCGCAGTTATTTAAACAACTGCTGATGGTTTCCGGCTACGAAAAATATTTTCAAATCGCCAAATGTTTCCGCGATGAGGATTTACGGGCTGACCGCCAGCCGGAATTTACGCAAATCGATATGGAAATGTCTTTTGCGGACGAAAAAGAAATCAGGCGGCTGGTGGACGGACTGCTAGCACAAATCCTGCCGCTGACTGGCCGAAAATATCCCGAACAAACGCCGGAAATCACTTACGCGGACGCGGTCAATTTTTACGGCTCGGACGCGCCAGACCTGCGTTTTGACTTAAAGTTGATCGATATTTCGGATATCGCGGCGCAGTCCCAGTTAAAAGTTTTCAAAGAGGTGGTCGACCGCGGCGGCATAGTCAAGGCGATCAATGTGAAAAACTCCGACGGCAAATTGTCGCGCGGCGCGCTTGACGCCTACAAAGATTTTGTTGGCAAATTTGGCGCGAAAGGCCTGGCCTGGATTACGATCCGCCAAAATGAACTCAATTCGCCGATCGCCAAGTTTTTTAGCAAAGAACAGTTGGACGCGATCATCGCGCGCTTGCAGGGCGAAGTTGGCGATATATTATTGTTTGTCGCGGACAGCAAAAAAATTGTACATGACGCTCTGGGCAAACTGCGCTGCGCTATTGCCCGGGACCTTAAACTTTATGATCCGCAGGAGTTTAAATTTTGCTGGGTTGTTAAATTTCCGTTATTCGAACGCAACTCCGAGGGCAAACTCACGTCCACGCATCACCCTTTTACCAAGCCGCTGGACGAAAATTACAATGAAAACACTTTGGCGGCTGCTTACGATATTGTGCTCAACGGCGTGGAATTAGGCGGCGGCTCGCTGCGTATTTACAAGCCCGAGGAGCAGCAAAAAGTTTTTGAGACTCTGGGCATTGGCGCCGCGGAGGCACGGGAGAAATTCGGCTTCTTGCTCGACGCTTTTCAATACGGCGCGCCGCCGCACGGCGGACTAGCTCTCGGACTAGACCGGCTGGTTATGCTTTTGGCCGGCGCGGAGTCGATACGCGACGTGATCGCTTTTCCCAAAACAAAATCCGCGGAATGTCTGCTGACCGAGGCTCCAGCGGCAGTCGCGCCGGAGCAGTTGCAGGAACTGGGTTTGAAAACCGCCGAATGATGAAAAAGCTTTTGACAATAATTTTATTTTGTCTGGCCGTGTCCGCGGCGGACACCACGCTGGATATTTTGCGGCGCGATTCCGGCGTACGCGCGCTGGGCATGGGCGGCGCGTTTACCGGCACGGCTGCGGATACTTCCGCTCTGTATTACAATCCTGCCGGTCTAGCGCGCCCGGGCATGCAATTCACTTACAGTGAGGACGATTTGTCCGGCTTGAAATACACCACAGGAATTGACGCGGCTCTCAAATTTGGCAATACGGCTTTTGGCCGCCGCAGGTTTGTAGACCGAGATTCTTATTTTGTCGACGCGCAGTCTATCGGTTATGGCGTGCAGACTTCCAGCGGCATTGATTACGGCCTGGTTTACCGCAGTCTGGCGCGTGAAACTCCGGAAGCTGTCGGCTCGGCCTGGACTGTGGACGGGGGGCTGCTGTTTAATTTTTGGCCTGAGCTGCGGCTGGGTTTGAATATTCAGAATATCGCCCGGCAGGGGCTTGACGCTGACACGCAGGCGCGGCTGGGGTTGGCTTATGAACCGGGCGATTTTTTATTTTCGGCGGACAGCGGCGAACATTACGGTCTGGAATGGCGTATGTCCGACGGCTTTGCTTTGCGCGGCGGCTACAACAAAGATAATCCAACAGTCGGTTTTAGTTTTGGCCTCGGCGATCTGACCTGGGAATACGCGCTGGAGCGCACCAACGAGGGGTATATTTACCGCTGGGCGGCCAAGCTCGGCAATGAGTTGTATCCCAAAGTCCGCAAATATTCGATAGTGCCGCAAAAAGAAATTTTGCTGCTGGAGCTGAATTCCAATTTAATTGCCGGCCAGTCGGACGCTTCGATTTTTGGCGGCAGTAATCTCGGCCTCGATGTTTTGCTGCAAAAAATCCGCGTGGCCGCCGACGACAAAAGCGTCGCGGCGATCATGGTGCGTATTCAGGATCTGTCCAACAGTGTTTCTTACGCGGCGGTGCTGGAGGAACTGCGCGCGGAACTGCTGAAATTTCGGCGCAAGGGGAAATACGTCGTCGTATATATAGAAGACCAGCTTTCCGCCAACTCTTATTATCTGGCGACCGCGGCGGATAAGATCGTCATGCCCTCGCTGGGCGCGCTGACTCCGGCTGGCCGCGCGCTGACCGTGACGCGCTACAAAGGTTTGCTGGAAAAACTCGGCCTGACGCCGCTGGTGATCCACACCGGCGAATACAAAGACGCGCTCAATCCCTGGAACGCCGGTTTTACGGACAAACAACGCGAGCATCTCGAGCAGTTAGTCAAAGACATCAACGACGAATTATCCGCTTCGCTCAAAAATGCGCGTCAGATTTCCACGCAAAATATGGCTGACATTGCTGACGGCGGGATTATCACCGCTCAAGAAGCGCTGGATTACCGCTTGGTCGACGCGTTGGGTTATTACGATGAGGCGGAAAAACAAATGCACGCGCTGCTCAAACTGGCCACGCCAAATGCCGACGATTTTTCCGACGATTTGCACTACATCAGTCCTGGCGAACTGGTCAGTTTCGAGGAAAATAATTTTATTATTCCTGATTTCCGCACGATTGCGGTGGTGGACATTGACGGCGAGTTGATCGACGGCGTTTCATATTCCGATACTTTATTCGGCGGCAAACGCTCCGGCGCTGATACGCTAGTGGCGGAATTGCGTGAGATTCGCCAGCAGGATTATGTCAAAGCCGTGGTGCTGCGCATCAATTCGCCGGGCGGCTCGCCTTTTGCGGCAGACCGTATCTATAAAGAAGTGCAAAAACTGCGCGACAAGAAAAAATATGTGGTGGCCTCAGTGGGGAATATTGCCGCGTCGGGCGGCTACTATATCGCGGCCGCGGCCAATGAGATCTATGCCAATCCCAGCGCGCTGGTCGGCAGCATCGGTGTGATCGGCCAGACTTTGAAAGCCGGCAAGCTGTACGAAGAGTGGGGCATCAAAGAAGACACGATCAAGACGGCCGAACATGCGGATATGAACGCTCCGGGGCGCGAGCTTACCGGAGAAGAAATGACTATGCTCCTGCGTTATCAGGCGGTGGTTTATGATCAATTCAAGCTGGCGGTCGCGTTGGGACGCAATCTGCATGTTGATGAAGTTGAGCCGCTGGCGCAGGGTAAAATTTACACCGCCAAACGTGCCCAGACTTTGCGCTTGGTGGACAAGCTCGGCACGTTTAGCGATGCGCTGGAAGCCGCGAAAAAAGGCGCGAAAATAACCGGCCGCGCGCGCATTGTCCGCAATGTGCCGGCCGCGAACGGCTGGGCGCAATTCCGTTACAATCTGGCCGTGGCGCTGGGCTTGGACAAATTGTCTTTTAATGCGCTGCTCAAAAGCGAGCCGGTTTTGTTGAAATCATATATCTATTAAAGGGAAAGCCGGAATAGATCGGGGGAGAAATCCATTCCGGCTGTTATGTTAAGGTTACGCGATTATTTCAATCGTCGGGGTCATCAGTTCTTCCGCGAGATTAAGCGTCGGAGTTTCTTCGACAGCGGCCGCAGTTCCCAGCGCCATGACGATCAGCGAAATCAGGAATATTTTTTTCATAACTATCAGCTCCTTTCTTAGATTGGTAACTACATAAAGAATTCGCAAGTTATTTAAAAAAAATGCAGCGATATTTTGTGTTGTATTGTTTGTAGTAAAATCTGTGCAGCGAGTCGAACTTCACAAGCGTAGCGACGTGAAGTGAGACCCACAAGCGCCACAGGCGCGACGTGATATTTTCTGTTGTATTGTTTGTAGTAAAAACTGTTCTTTTTTTAATCTTTTGAGATTAAAATAAACTATGTTTTTCAACGCCGCTTTATTTGCCGCGCCAAACAAAGTGCTGGCCGCTGTTTCCGGCGGCGTGGATTCTGTTGTCCTGCTGGACTTGCTTTGTGATTTAAAAAAATCTCTCGGCTTCACTCTGGCTGTCGCGCATCTCAATCATCAGATCCGCCAATCCGCCGCCGAACGCGACGCGGATTTTGTGGAAAATCTGGCCGCTAAATACGATCTGCCTTTTCATCTGAGTGTTAAAAATGTGCCGGCTCTGGCCAAGCAGTCCGGCCTCTCGCTGGAAGATGCCGGCCGAAAAGCGCGTTATGAATTTTTTTTCCAAGAAGCGCAGCTGCATCAATACGACACTCTGGCGCTGGCGCATCATGCCGACGATCAGGCGGAGACGATACTGTTTAGATTGCTGCGCGGGGCGGCGGCGAAAGGTCTGTCCGGCATAACGCCGGAGCGCCGCGAACAAGGGGTGCGTCTGGTACGGCCTTTGCTGCAAGCCGCTAAACAGGAAATCCTCGCGTACGCCGCCGCGCACGCTCTGACTTTTCAGGAAGACGAGACCAATGCGGACACCGCTTACACGCGCAATAAGCTGCGCCTGGAAATTTTGCCGCAGCTCAAAGAAATCAATCCCAATTATCAAGAAGGCCTGCGCCGCACGGCGGAAATCTTGCGCGCCGATGACGAGTATCTGGATACCGAGGCGCGGCGGCTGTATGCCGAGATCGTCGTGGGCGAAAATCCGGCGCGGATCAAACTAGACGCCGTGGCTTTGCAGGGCTGCCACCGCGCGCTGGCCAGACGTGTTGTCCGGCTGGCCATCGAGAAACTTTGCGGCGCGCTGAATGACATCTCCCTTAGCTATATCGAAAACTTTTTGGACAACGGCCTGACCACCATCAGCCTGGATGAAAACGGGAAATTGCTGGTCAGTAAGTAATACGCCGTGCCGCTATTGCAAGATTTTTTGCAGCGCCGCCACGCGGTCAGTTTTTTCCCACGGGAAAATATCCCGTCCAAAATGTCCGTAGGCCGCGGTGTTTCGATAGATCGGCCGTTTCAAATCCAGCGTCGTGATGATACCTTTGGGCGTCAGGTCAAAAACTTCAGGCAGCGCCGCGGCAATTTTTTCTTCGGCAACTTTGCCCGTGCCGTAAGTGTCCACATTTATCGAGAGCGGCTGCGCGTAGCCGATAGCGTAAGCCAGCTGCACTTCGCATTTTTCAGCTAAGCCGGCGGCTACTATATTTTTCGCAATATAACGCCCCATGTATGCAGCCGAGCGGTCGACTTTGGAAGGGTCTTTGCCGGAAAAAGCGCCGCCGCCGTGCGAGCCGACGCCGCCGTAACTGTCCGCGATTATTTTGCGCCCGGTCAGCCCTGTGTCGCCGGCCGGTCCGCCCAGCTCAAAACGGCCGGTCGGATTGATAAGTATCTTGCAGTCTTTGCTGCGTTTGTCCGCCGGTATGATCGGATCGATAACCAGCTCGGCGATGTCTTTGCGCAACTGCTCGTTGCTCACTTCGGCGTCATGCTGATGCGACACGACTATCGCGGTGACTTTGCCGGGCTTGCCATCGTCGTATTCCACGGTGACCTGCGACTTGCTGTCCGGCCGCAGATATTTTATTTTTCCGGCCTTGCGCAGTTCGGCGGCTTTCAGCACCAGCGCGTGCGCCAAATCCAGCGTCAGCGGCAGGTAATTTTCTGTCTCGGCTGTGGCGTACCCGAACATCATGCCCTGATCGCCGGCGCCCTGTTCTTTAAATTCGCCCTGGCCTTCGGTCACGCCCTGCGCAATGTCCGGCGACTGCTGATGAATATGCACTTCGACCCGGCAGGTCACGGCGTTAAATCCGTACTCGTCTTTGTTGTAGCCGATGTCGTCGATGACCTGCCGCGCGATTTTTTCGTAATCAATTTTGGCGGTCGTGGTGATCTCTCCGGCTATGACCACGAGATTGGTCGTGACCAGCGTCTCACAGGCCACGCGCGAATTTTTGTCCTGCTCAAGGCAGGCGTCAAGTATCGCGTCAGAAATTTGGTCGGCGACCTTGTCCGGATGCCCCTCGGAAATCGATTCGGAAGTAAAAAAATGTCTGGACTTAATTTTGCTCATCGGTAAACTCCTTTTTAATTTAATTCATACCTATTAGGTAGGAATTGTACGCTTGTTTTTCTTAAATGTCAATCTTTTCAAATTTTTTCTAACTTTTTTGCCTGCGGAACTTAACAAGCGCATTAGCGCGAAGTTAAGTGACGCCTACAAGCACGCGAAGCGTGCGCCGTAACTGGCATTTTCTCAAAACCTCCAACATTTTTGCCAACTGGCATAAATCTTGCAGCATACCTCTATAAAACTTGGCAAAAATTCCAAATTTTTGCCGGAGGAGCGGATTATGAAAAAAACAGTTTTGTTCGGGATATTGCTGGGCGCGTTGCTGGCGGCGGAATTTTCCGCGGAAGCGGTTACTACTATAGAAAGTCCGCTGCTTGGCCGTCAGACGCTCACGCAAAACATCACGGAATGGCCGCGGCCGGAAAAGATTTATCAGGACAAACTATTCACGGAATTTAATTTACAGACCGCCGAAACTCCGGCCGGATTGCAAATGACCGGCGCGCCGAAAGATCCGGACTCAAGTTTTTCCCGTCTGTTTATTCAGCTAGACCAGAATAAAAACCTTAGCGAATTGCGTCTTTACAACCGGGCGGAGCAAGAAGTGCTTTCGCTTAAAAATACTTACGAGGAGCGGGACGGCGTTTTCCTGCCGGCGCGCGCCGAAGTGTTTTTAAGCGAGAGCAAACTCCGCGCCGTTACCGAATACCGCAATGTTCAATTCAATGGAGAAATAAAATGAAAAAAATATTTTTTCTTCTATTATTGTGCTGCGGACTAAGCGCCCGGCTGTCGGCGGAAATCCAGCCGGTAACTTTGCGCGGTTTGCCGGAGCACATGCGTTCTTACAAAAATTATCTTGTGGTTTTTGTGCATGGCATGGGCAGCGACGCCGAGGCCTGGACGGAATTAAAAGAGCGCCTGCCGGAATTAGTCGGTGATCCGGATTTTGCCGGACATCTATACGCCTATACTCTCGCCAATCCAAACGCCGCGTATTACGGCAACGCCGCCGAGTTGAAGAACTGGCTGGCCGCCGCCCGCCAAGAATTTATTGCCGCGCATCCGGATTGGCCGCTGGACAAAATCCCGAGCAAATTTATTCTGCTGACGCACAGTATGGGCGCGCTGTCCGCGCGGTCGTATATTTATTCCGAGGCGCTGGCGGCCGCGCGCGTCAACCCCAAAGCTTTTCCGCGCGGTTTTTATCAGGATGATGTGCAAAAAGCGGTTTTTCTCGCGCCGCCGCATCGTGGGTCGAGCATGGCGGATTTTATTTTTCATTATATGCTTTCCGACGAGGGTTATTACATCGGCGCTGCCGGCATTTTGCGTCAGGCTTGGGATGTCTACCGGCAGTTGTCGCCGGTTTTGGATACGCTGGAAAAACTCGAAAAAGACGGCGTGAGTTTAAATTTTGATTTGCTGCCGGACTTGCGGAGATTCAGGGATGATTTTTACCGGATTTTTGAGGAATTTGAATTTAGTTTACAACTGACCGACGGAAATAAGTATTTGGCCTCTCTGCGCGATTTGCAAAATAAATTCACGCAGTTGGCCGCGCTGTACAATCCGCTCAATCGTTTATATCAAGTGTTTCTGGAATTGGATTCCGCGCCGCTGCTGGCTTTTCCGACGCTGAAAACTCTGGTGGAAGCCAATAATTATCTTGCCTCTGATTTAATTAAAGAACTGCTGGACACATTGCTTGAACAGCTTTTTTTGAAACAGCAGATAGAGGAAGGCGCGGTGCGTTCTTTGTTAAGCCACAGTCCGGTAACGGCGGTTTTGAATAGAGCGTCTTTGCCGCCGGATCATGATCCGGTGCTGTACCGCAATATTATTCCGCGCGGGCTGGTCGCTTTTGACCGGCGGCACACGCAAGATTTTAATCAATCCTTTTACGGCAATTTGCCCGCGCTGCTCGGCTTTGCTAAAGAAACCGCTGATTTCACGCCGAATAATTTTATTTCCGGTCTGGCTGCTAACGCTTATCAGATTAAGCTGCTGTCCTCGCCGGAGTATCGGCGGCTGCCCTCGGGCGAAGCGCGTTTGCTGGCTTTGCTGATGAGTTACACGCGCGGCCTTTTTACTGTGGAAGGCGACGGCGCGGTGGACATAGACAGTCTGCGCGGCAAAGATATTCCCGGTCTGGCCGCCGCTAAAAATTATTACAAGAATTTTGCGCATGCTGATCTGTCTGATTATTTTGACCGGGGATTTTTGGAAGACACTGTCGAGGCTGAAGCTGCCTGCGTGGTGGTCGAGTTGGCTTTGAATGCGTTCGGCGGTACTACGCCCAAAGGTGTGCGCGGCGCGATCCGCGCCGCGCCGTTTTTCAATTTCATTTCTGTGGTCGCGCGGCGTCAGGAAGATCTGGCGCAGGATTTTTTCGCGCACAATAATATTTTGCAGCCGCAAAATTCCCTGCCGCTGATCGAGCAGTCTTTATATGACGCGCCGCTGCTGGTCTTGCAAAATATTTACACTGTATCCGGTGATGAGCAAATCGAACTGGCGGCTGACGCTTTGCAGGAACAAACCGCCGTTGAGCAGACTAATACCACTTTACCGCTGCGCCGCGGCGCCAAAACTTTTTATCTGCCGCTGGCCTACAATGTCAAAGCTCCGCAGGTGCGCTTGTCCGCCGAGCTTTACGATCTTGCGCCGCATCTGGCCAGTCTGGAATATTCTTTCAATTTCGCGCCGTACACTGCCGCTCCGGTCGACAAATGGGGCGCGGTTGCTTTGCCGGATTTTTCCGTGGCGGAAGGTCAGAATATTATCGCTTTCCGCGCGGTCAACCGCGTCGGCCAGACTACAGAACAGTTTTTGCGTATCATTCGTTCCAGCACACCGCTGCTGGCTTCGGAGATTTCTCCCGAGCCTTTTGCCGCGGTCAATACCGGCAATTTGACGCTCAGCCTCATTTTGTACAACGCGCAATTTGTGACTAACAATCTCGGCGTTTCCAGTATCGACGAAATAATTCTGGACGGGGAAAAATTGCGCTCTGATCAATATGTTTTGTCCCGCGGCTCTAATCACGCTTACCGCAATTATCTTAAACTGGACGCGCCGCTGACTTTAGGTGAAGGCCGGCATACGGTTTCACTTCAAGCGCATGATACCTATGGCCACCACAATTCCACGCATTGGTTTTTTACCGTGGATACTACGCCGCCGGAGATAAATATAGAAGAGCTTTTACCAGCTGCGGCCGGACGAATGCTAACCATTAATTACACGATCTCCGACAATTCAGCCGTCTTGAGCGATTTGCAAATAAATTTGCGCGATGCGGAGGAGGTTTTGAGCAGTAAAAATTATGCGCTGGCCAGCGCTGGCCTGCAGCAGGAATTATTTGCGGTCGGCGACTGGCCGGACGGCGCGTATATTTTGGATATTGGCGCGGCGGATCAGGCCGGCAATCGCACTGTGCGTCAGGCGGCGGTTATTGTCGACAATCAGCCGCCGCAGATTTCCTGCCAAAAAAATGCCGCTGAATTTATTTTAACGTCCAGCGAGAAAATATCCGGCCAGGTCATTCTCGCGCACGAGCAGCTGCGCGTCCCGCTGCCGTTAAGTCTGGTTACGGAAAATATTTACGCCGCAAATTTTTCCGGATTGCCGGACGGCGTTTATGCCGCGCGCGCCGAAATCAGCGATCTGGCCGGCAACGCGGTTGATTTGACTATGGACGATTTGCGCCTAGACACGCGCGGTCTGCAAATTGCCAGTCTGCGCGCCGAGCCGGTCATTTTGCATAGAGACAATTCTTACCGGACGAAAATTATTTGCGCCGCGCCGGATGCCGCGCGGGTAAATGTGATTATCAAGCACAAATCTTCCGGCCAGGAAATAATTAACGCGCCATTAAGCGCGCAATCCGGTGTTTTCACAATGGAATGGTCGGCTGAACAATGTCCGCGCGGCGCTTATATCGCGCTGGTAACGGCGGTGGACAATTCCGGCCGGCAGACCGCGCGCGAGTGCGAGATTATTAAGGACGGTATCACTCCGGAAATCATTTGGCCTGCGGCCGGAGGGCAGGTTGGGGGCGTTGTTTCGGTAACCGGCAAGGCTGTAGACCCGGACTGGAACAACGCTCTGGATTTCGATTTTTATGCTCTGTACTGGGCTTACGGCTGGCAGCCGCTGCCGGAAGATTTGCGCAATATTGACAGGTCTGTCTGGCAGACGGCGGGTTTGGAAACTCCGCAGCTCAATAGAGCGCCGGACGCGCCGCAAAATACTTCCGGTCGTCAGTCTTCCGCGGACGGCTTGTTGGCCTGGTGGGACACGCGCGCGCTGCCGGACGGCCGGTATACTTTGCTTTTGCTGGCCGCGGAGCAAAATCCGGGTCTGGCGGCCGGCGCGGTGCGTGAAATACTAGTCGAGCCGCCGCTGGAAAATCAAGCAGATTTCCGTTTGAGCCGAGAACAGACCGCTTCGCAAAATATAGAGTTTACGATAGTCAATCTGGGCGGCACAGCCAATATCAGCGCGGAAATACTCGATAAATACGGCTGCGTAGTACGGCAGCATTTTTGGCCGGACGTGCCGGCTGCCGTTTATCTCGGCCGGCCGGAGATTTCCGCTGCCGGCGTTTATTTGTGGCAGGAAGAAAACTGGCATTTGCGTTTGGCCGCCGCGGAAAACTCTACTTTCAATATTTTGCTGGCCGGCGTCGGCGAGGCGCTGGCCGCCGATATTCCGTATGCGCTCAATTCCGGTCTTTTGCAAATTGAAGGATCGGCCGGCGGCGAAATCGTTTTTACTTTGCGGCCGCAAACGGATAGTTTATTTATCAACACTCAAGGCACTATGCCGCTTTATATTGGAGCGGGCTGTTATCAGCCGCCGGCCAATGCTTACTGGCTGTCCGCCGGACAGTCGGCCGGCGCGTTAAATTTAGCTTGGGACGGCCGTTTGGCCGGCGGTGGATATTCTGATAGTGGAGAGTATTACTTTCAACTATCATGTTATGGCGCAGACGGCGGCTTCAAGCGCGAAACTATTACTTTCAATATAGAAACGCCTTTTGCCGCGCAGAACGGCGGTTTGACTCCGGCGGACGGCAGTTTCGACGCTTTTGGCGAATTAAACAAAATCACCCTGAGTTACAAAGTAAATAAAGACAGTTATTTGCGCGCGGCTGTGTTGGACGAGTTTGGCGTTACAGTTTCTGTGCTGCCGGAAGAAAAAATTTCAGGATCGGAACAGTTTAAATATTTGGACTGGAACGGCGCTTATCCAGATTTTGCCGGACGGCAGAGATTGGTCAGCGGCAATTACCGTATTCTGTTATTTTTGCGCGCCGGCGACGGCTCTGCCGCACAGACTTTAATTTATGACCATATCAAAATCCAAAATAATATTTCCGGCGATTTGGCGCGCCTGGAGTCGCTCGGCGAACCTGTGCTTTTCAACGGCCGTACTGTGCAGGCTGTCAGCGGCTCGGCGCAGTATTACTGGTCGGCGCGCGGCGAAGGATTTTACACTGTGCCCCAGACTTTTAGTTACGAGCTGGAGCTGTCCGGTACGCAAGCCGTAACCGCTGCGCCTTTTGTGCCTTTTGCCGGGCTGTATCACCGCGGATTTAATAGAGTGAATCTGATAGTTGAGGTTGCTTATAAATGGAATGTTGATTACAAAAATGGCAGCGGCGCCAGTTGGAAAACAATGCAAGAAGGCTGGGAGGGCGACGATTTTTCGGTGTCGCTTACTTTGCAAAATCAGGCGGTTGGCAATATTTCGGCGCGGAGCGACCACAGCAGCGGCTGGAAAATCACTAATCTGGATTATGCTTATGTTAATCCCGGGGCGGATTTTATTTCTGTGACGCTCAAAGATACCGCCGGAAATGTAATTTATTCCGGCGAAAGCAATGGCGGAGTGTTTGAAAACGCCAATTTCTGCAACGGTGCGTTTGATATCAAAGTGTCCACCGTGACTGGTTATGATAAAAAAAGCGGACGCTGTTATATATACAGCAAAATCGACCGGCTGAAACTTAAAGACGACATCAAATATTCCCGTCTGACCAATCGCTACTATGCGTGGTATGGCTATGTCAACAAATATTATCCGCAGGAATTACAGTTTTCCGCAATGTGGAATGATCTGGGCAAATTAGGTTTTGTGCCGAGCAGTTATTTCCTGAACGGGCTGAATACAAACACCTTGAACACGCTTTTTAAAGAAACTTATCCGCAAGTCCTCAGCGGCGCGGCGGAACAGAATCAAAGCTTGATCGAGGCTTTGCAAAAAATAAATGTTTTGTACGAATCCATGCCTTGCACGGATAACAGCTATTATCATTATCTGGCTGATGAGTACTGTGAGTTTATTCCCATGACTTCCGGCCAGACTTATTTTACGCAGGAAAAATTGCCGTCAACCAATTTAGTGGTTAAAGCCGCGGTGTATACAGATTTTGTGGTGACCGCGAATATTCCCTGGCCGGCCAGCGAGAAATATATAGTAGGCGAGGAAAACAAAGCCAAACAATTAATTGAAGATTTGGCCGCGCGGCGAGAGATTGAATTAGTGGATTATTCAGAGCTGCCGCGGATTTTTGATAAACAGTCAATTGATTTTGGCGGCTTGAGTTTTAGCCGTTTACCGGTGCAGGCCGCGCTTGGCAAAAACGGCCTGTATCAAAAAAGTTTGCTGGACATTACGGCGCGCCTGCCTAAAACAGTTGACCGAAATTCTTTGCGGGTGAAAATTGCCAACAATTCTCCTGAAACCACAGTCTGGCTGGACGGCGGCAATGTGCTGGCACAGTATTCCGGCGCAGGGTCTGCACAGACTTTTGCCTGGTCAACCGAGCAGGATTTTTTCCTGCGCCACGGCGTGATCGACAGCGCGGCTCTGTATTTCAACGCGCAAGGTTATGCGCCGCAGTCCGAGCCGCTTTATTTGTATGAAGCTTATTTCAATCCTTTGAACCGCCGCGCTGATTTACCGTCGCAAAATATCACGCCGGTCGATTATTATACTTTTTTGGCGCACGATTATTATGACTCCGACTCCGGCTATGTTTTAAATCCCAATTTGGATTTCACGCGCTGGACTGTGCAGGTATACGATCAGACCGGTCGGCCAAATGAAGATTTTTCGGTTGCGGAAGTGAATTTGAGCAATGAGAATATTTGGCAAAATAATTTCCGGCTCAAGTTGAATCTCGACGCCGCGGAAAAACGCTATGTGGAAATTTGCGGTCAAGCGGCCGGCGCTTATGAACTGCTTTATTTTGACGGCGAGACCTGGCTGACGATTTGCACCGGCAATGCCACCAGCGGGCATTTGGGCTGGTGGGATGTAACACAATTAAACGGCGCGCATACGCTGGCCTTAAAAGTGGCCGCGTCCGACGGCTGCTATTCTTTGGCTACACAGGAGATTTTTATTGGCCAGCTTTTGCGGTATGGCGACAGCAGCGAAACGAATAAAAAAGTCAGCAGTCCTTACCAGCGCGCGGAAGTTTTCTTTCACCCCCGGTCTTTTGCCGAGGATAAATTTATTACTGTCGCGCCGGTCAAACTGCAGGATTTGACTTTGCAAAACCGGCCGGAACTTTACACGCTGGGGCCTGTTCTGGAAATTTTGCCGCACGGCTCGTCTTTTCCCGAGCCGGACAAACGTCCGACGGCGGTTTTCCGTTACAGCCATGACGATCTGGCCGAGCTGCGCGCTAGAGGCGTGGATTTAAGCAGGCTGGGTTTGTATTACATCAATGAGAGCGGCAATCTGGAGAACGCAAATAGCCAGATCACGCCGACAGAATACGGTGTGGAGATTTTGACAGTCTTGAATCATTTTTCGCCGTATACCGTGCTGGCCGGAGAAGTGCCGCCGCTGCCGACTTTTAACGTAGTTTTGAGCGATTTACACGGGCGCAGGCTAAAAGTTTTTGGCCTGGCTCAGCCGCAAAGCGCGCTGGAAATTTATCTCGATGACGATGAATTTTTCGGCGACAGCGACGGCGAGGATATTGTTTACAGCGTTACGGCGACGACTGACGCCGCGGCCTGGATTTTTGACCGCCGCGAGTGGAACGTTGATTATTTGGCCAAGCTTGATCCCGAACAAAAAGACAAAGCGCTGGCGGCCAGGCATTTATTGCAGGAAATGTACTGGTCGGCGCTGGCGGACAATCAAGCGGCTGAGCAGGATTACGCGCGGCAATACGCCGAACTGATCACCGCCGATCAGACCCAAGCGGAGTTGATCCGCGAGTTTTTGCTGGCGAATAATCAAGCTGGATTGTTGACGACAAATTCCGGTATTGCTTTGCAGGAACAGGTCGATTTGCGTCTAAATTTAACCGCGCCAACTTTGAATAACGTTTTGCCGGAAAGATTAGAAATAATTCTGCGCAAATCTTTTCCGCTTATTAGCGGCCGGCCGGCGGAAATATTTAAAACAACCGCCGATGCCAAAGGCTATTTTGTCTGCGAACTGCCGCTGGAAAATCCGACTGCCAGTATTTTTGCGACTTATGAATTGACCGGCAATATTCAAAATCGGCCGGTGGCGCGGCTGTATTTTGCCGAAGACCCTGAAGCGCCGCAGTTCTTGGCGGTAACTCTCTCCAGCGCGTATGCCAATCAAGAGCGGCCGGCGGTGGACGTTACCTTAAATTTGAGCGAAGCGGCCAAACTGCTGATCTCCGCTTACAATGCGCGCGGCGAATTGCTGGATTTGCAATATGAAAATGTGTTTTTGCCGGAGCATGTTTTGCAGTTTGCGCCGCCTGCGGAAGGAGAATTCTATTACACTGTGCAGGCTTTTGATCCGGCTGGCAATGCCGGCCAGCCGCTGGGTTTTACAGTTACGGCTGACTTCACGCCGCCGCTGCTGGCAGACCTGTACATACCGCAGCATATTAATCCGCAGAAAAATAATTTGTTAGACTTGATTAGTTTTACGGAAAATATTGCGACCTATTCTATCGCGGTTACGGAAAATGAAAATTATGAATATTTTATCTCCGCGGCTGACGCGGCCGGCAATGCCGTAACTTTGAGCGGCGTGGTTTATGCGGACACTGAGCCGCCGGTGCTGGCGGATTTTAGTTTTGGACCGCAGGCGGAGCGCGGCGTGCGCGTGTACTGGCCGGAAAACGAAACCGCTAATTATATTCTGGAGGCCAGACGGCTTAACACGGATAGCGGCAGCGTTTACAATATCGCGGACAATTATTATTACGATCAGTCTGTCAGTCCGGATATTTTTTATGCCTATACTTTGTGCGCTGTGGACGCGGCCGGCAATACCAGCAATGCTTTAACCAAATTGATTTACACGGCGGACAATTCTGCTCAGGCTCTATCCGACGGCCGCGCGCTTGTTTACCAGGATATTCAGATTCAGGCAATCCCGCGGCAGCCGGACAGTTTATTTGTCGTGCAGAGACTGGCGCTGCCTGCCGGCCAAAACCGGGGCGACAAAATTCAATTGACGCCTTTTTATCGTTTTCTGGCCAGCGGACAGGAACATTTGAGCGAACCGCTGACAGTTACCTTGTCTTTTGCGCCGGAAAGTCTTGCGGAAAAATATGTCAGGCCGGACAGTTTGTTTATGGAACGCGGCGAATTGCTGGCCGTCGATTATCAAACCGGCGAGGCGGTTTTCCGCGCGCCGGATTTTGGCGATTATGCTTTGTTCGGCGCGCCGGAATACCATTTATTTGACCATGAAGCGCCGGCGCTGCGTTTCTTGAATATCAAAAACGGCGATTATCTTGATCCGGCGGCGACTTTGAGCGCGGAAGTGCGGGAGACGGGCTCAGCGGTGAATACGCAAAACATGTATTTGCTGCTGGATAATGAGCGTTATATTTTGCCGCCGGAAAATCTGCGCGGCGAACGTTTGGAAATCAAACTCTCCACTCTCAGATATTTGCCGGACGGAGTGCATGCTTTGAATTTGCTGGTCAGTGATTTGGCCGGCAATACCGCGAACGCAGCTTTGCAGTTTTCTACCGCACAAGGATTTCAAATCACCAAAATTTTGCCGGCGCCGAATCCTTTTGCGGAGGACGGGGTTTATTTTACCTATCAGCTTTCACGTCCGGCCGAGCGTCTTGAAATCCGGATTTACGACGCCAACGGCCGTTTGGTGCGCGAACTGAACAATTGCAGCAATCAGGCCGGATTCAACAGCACGCGCTGGGACGGCCGCGACCGCCGCGGCGCTTTTGTGGCCAACGATGTCTATCTCTATGTGGTCAAGATCGAACAGGACGGAAAATCGGAAATTATTAAAGGCAAAGTCGCGGCTTTGCGCTGACCAAAGAAAGGAGTTTTTATGAAAAAAATTATTTTGGCGGTTTTGAGCGCGGCGCTGCTCTGGCCGGACAACAACGCGGCGGATTTTTTGCAAACCGGATTGAGCGCGCGCAGTCTAGCGCTCGGCAATGCGGTGACGGCGACCGGCGGTCATCTGGACACGGCTTTTAGCAATCCCGCCGCTCTGCAGGATGTGGAAGGCGAATTTTTCTCGGCGGCGCTGCATAATTTTGATCTGGTCAACGGCCAAATGTTCGCCGCCGCCGGACGGATCTGGCCCGGGCGCAACCCGCTGGTGGTGGGCTTGGTTTACGCCGGTTCGGAAATCAACAATATAGACAGGACGCTGCTGTCCGAGGACGGGCGTCCGGTGGAGATCGGCAGTTTTGATTCTTTTAAACACAATGGCTCTCTGCTGCTGGCTTACCGGCTCAACCGCAATTTCTGGTCTGGTTTTAGTTTGCGCCGTTATTTTTATGCTCTCGACGAAGCGACGGCGGAAGCGACCGGTCTGGATCTGGGTTGGCGCTGGCAACTGCCGAACTGGAAAGGCAATCAGTTTTTTACCGGCGCGAGTCTGCGCAATCTTTTTCGGACAAAAGTTTCCTGGAGCACCGGACATTATGACACTATGCCGCTGGGTCTAAATTCCGGCCTGGCCGCGCGGCGGAGAATTTGGGGGCATCCTCTGCTGGCCAGTCTGGACTGCGTCTGGCAGGAAGAACAGAATTTATTTTTCCGTTCCGGCCTGGAGTACGCTTTGGACTGGCTGGCTCTGCGTCTGGGCTGGGACGACGGCCTGACTTACGGATTGGGACTGCGCTGTTACGCTTTGACTATCGACTACGCGCAGACTATGCATGCTGAATTGGGCTTGCAGCAAAGAGTGTCGCTGCTGTTTGAATTATAGTAATACAAAAAGTATACAAAAAGGAATATATATTGTATGATATTTAATAGGTCATTTGAATGGGCGGAAAGTAAAGAAAGAGAAAATATTCGAAAGCACGGGGTTTATTTTAAAGATGCTGGGCTGGTTTTTGATGATCCCTATTGCTTAAAAAGATATGATTGTAAACATAGTTTGAGTGAAAACAGGTATCAGCTTTTAGGCAGAGTTGGCAGGATGTTGTTTGTAGTTTATACGCTGCGTAAAAATAAATGGATAAGAATTATTTCGGCCAGATTAGCTACTAAAAAAGAAAGGAAAATTTATTATGGACAGACTGATAAGATCGAAATTACGGGTTGGCGCCAGGCCTACCAAGGCACAATTACAGAGGATTCGTGCCGCGGCGAAAAAACCAATAGTTTTTGATGAGGATTGTCCAGAACTGACCGATGAGGAGTTGGCGGAATTTGCTGAGCTGGCCAGAAAAAGAGACGCGCTCCGCAAAAAATCAGTGCTGTCTTTGCGCGTGTCCCCGGAAACAGTACAGATCGGCCAAACGCTGGGCAAAGGCTGGACCGGCATTATGGGCAGACTGCTGGATTTAGCAGTGCGGGACCCGCTCCTTTTAAAAAGAGCGCTTTAGCGTTTTTTAGCGACGATGAATAAATAGCCGATCTGGTCTAAGTCCTTGCGCTTGTAAAAAAAACTCATTTCTTTGTTGAGCGAGGCGCGGATGTTTTTGGCGGAAAAGAAACCTTTGCGGTTTTTCAAATTTTGCTTGATGTTTTCATAATACATTTCCCAGTACTGCCGCGCGATGTAAGAGCAAAAAACTATCTCAAAGCCGTTAACTTTGAGCAGCGTGCGGTAGCTTTCTTCTGTTTCCAGATCAAGATCGTTGAGGCCGCTCAAAAAAATATCTTTGGCTTCGCGGCTCAAACGTTTGCCGCGCAGAATAAGATCGGAAATCTCAATGTAGCCGTTTTTTTTGAGCAGGAAACGCGCGCGCTTCAGGCCGGAATCGCGGCCGATATAGGAAAGCGCGCCGCCTTCCGCGATGATCATGTCAAAAGAATTGGCGGCAAATTTTTGTTTGTTGAAATCGCCGGCGATGAATCTGATCCGGCTGTTTATTTTTTCGCGGACAGCGGCGGCTTGGCCGGCCTTGATAAAACTTTCTTCGATGTCCACGGCGGTGGCCTGACAGCCAAATTTCTTGACGAGATTGAGCGAGGCCGCGCCGTGTCCGCAGGCAATGTCCAAAATTTTGGCGTTTTTATTCAAACCGGCCAGTTGGCCGGCTGTCAGCGTATACTCTTTGCCGCCTGGCGCGAGGTAATTTTCATTGCTCATGGCTAAGATTTTAGATGTTATAATTTTTGTATGCAAGCATTGACCGTTTCCGCGCTGAACGATTATCTCAAAGATTTGGTTGACACGGATATTGTGCTCAACAATTTAATTGTCGAGGGCGAAATTTCCAATTTCAAAAAAAGCACAACCGGCGGCCACTGGTATTTCACGCTGAAAGACACGTCCGCGCAGGTGTCCTGCGTGGTTTTTGCGAATTTTGCCGCGCGGCTCAAATACGCGCCGCAGGACGGCGATCTGGCGCAGGCGCGCGGCAAACTGGCGGTTTTCAACAAACGCGGTACTTATAGTTTGCAGGTTTATTTTTTGGAACAGGCGGGT
>BGZN01000008.1 GCA_003864455.1 Candidatus Termititenax aidoneus
AGCCAACCGCAAGGAGGCAGCTGCCTAAGATAGAGTCGGTGATTGGGGTGAAGTCGTAACAAGGTAGCCGTACCGGAAGGTGTGGCTGGATCACCTCCTTTCTAAGGAGAAACAAGATTGGCTTCGGCCGGTCTTGTTATGTCGATGTAGTATTGGTATCCGTTATTCAGCTTTCAACGATTGGTTTTGAGCCAGCTAACGCTGGCTCTTTTTTTGTAGGAAACTGAGTCTCCCCTTACGGGAAGCACAGCTAGATTTCAAGCATAAAGAGTTTTTTGGTAGAAAGCTGAGGCTTCGCGCAGCTTTCAGGGATTAGAAATTGTCTTTTTCCAGTGAATTTGAAGCTGCTTGAAGAAGCTAAATCTAGGTATCAAAGTAGAGTAGAATAATTTATCTGGTCAACTTGACCAACTTGACCAAGTATGCTACATTAACGGCATGAAAACATTTCCGGTGGCCGAAGCCAAGACGCATTTTTCCGCTCTGCTCAAAGATGTGGAGAAAGGCGAGGAGATTGCCATATCTTACGGGCGGAAGAAAGAAATGGTAGCGCTGCTAGTGCCTTTTACCGCGCGCCAGAAAAAAAAGACACGCGGGCTTGGTTCTTTACAAGGCAAGGCTACTGTGAAATTTGCCAAAGACTGGTATATGACCACTGAAGAATTGATAAATATGAAATAAATGAATTACTTGGTCGATACACATATCCTGATTTGGGCTTTTTCTGCGCTGAAAAAAATATCTCCAACAGTCTTAGATATTTTAGCTGATGAAAATAATTTAGTGTATTATAGTCCGGTTAGTTTATGGGAAATTTCTATTAAATACAGCGTAAAGAAATTGACACTAGAAGGTTATACTCCCGAAGAATTTTTTGCGGAGTTAGAAACGCGCAGCTATGTTTGTCTGCCCTTAAATAATCTGGACTTGATAACCAATTATCAACTGCCCCTGCGCCACAAAGACCCTTTCGACCGCCTGCTGATCTGGACGGCGCTGCGCCATGATTTGACCTTTTTGACCGTTGACCGGACGACGGCGCGGTATGTGAAAGACGGACTGAAGTGCGTTTGGTGAATGGCGTCAAGCTGTCTGCGGGTACGCAGCTTTCAGGGATTTAGAAACTGTCTCAAAAAAACTTGCAACAAATTAGAACTGCTTACGATTATCTTATTACGTAAGTAAATTACGCAAATAAAAATTAAGGAGGTATTTTATAAATTTGCAACAAATTAGAATTGCTTACGATTAGCTTGCTGCGTAAGTAAATTACGTAAGTAAATTGAGGAGGTAGTTTATGTTTTCTGTAAGTAATGATAATAACAGGCCATGGTTTAATTCTATTTTGGCGGGAGGTAGCCGTGATTCGGTGCGGGCGTCTGAGTTGTCTTTTGCGGAGGCCAAAGAATATATCCTTAATCTTATGCTGAGCCAAAATATAAATCCAGATGAATTTTCCATCAAGAATAATAAAGGTGAAGTAGTTATTGTTCCTCATGCGGATGCTCAGCGTATTAGTGTTTTGAAATATTTACTGGAGAAAGCGATTTTAGAAAAGCTGCCGACACAGGCAGACCAGCGGCGCTTTTTGGATTTGCTGGGATCTTTTAACGGCAACGAGCCTTTTGTGATTAGATTGTCTGATTTGGCAAAAGCCAAGGCAGTCAAATAACCTGAAATTTAGAGGGTGTAAATTAAACTGTGCAAACAGTACGTTTCACCCTCCTGACAGTGCGGCGTATCCAATTGCGGCAACGATTTTTCCAATCCAGACAGGCCAAATTTAACTGCACCGCAATTGGATACTAAAAGAATAAAGCGTGTTAAACAAGGCAGTGGTTCGGCAGACTCACCAACTATTACGCAGGTTAATTTACACTCTCCAAAAATGAGACATAAATTTTCCGCTAACGATATATTGTTGTTATAATATAACTAAGGAACAAATATGTTTGTAAAAGTTATTGCCCAAACTGCCCAGGAGACGCTTACTAAAGCAGGTATCCAGCGCAATAATACGCAAAATTTCACAGCGTGGAAAAATTTTATAGCGCAAAACGGCTATAGACCTAGATCCCAAATTACAGGAGCAGAACAGGCTTCGTTGTCTGCTGAATCTTATAAGCTTGAAATAAAACTGGGAAAATGGGCAACTCATGTTTCACAACAGCTCAAAGGTCATGTGCCCTATGGCATAGATTGGCAGTATCCAGAACAACAACCGGCTGAGTTTACGGAGTGGTGGGATAAAACACCGACCTGGCAGCAGAAAAATAACACGGACAATTTAGCGGCCTGCCGGGAATTTAGCGCGCGTCATGGCCGCCGGCCAAGGCAGGAAATATCTGCCGGAGAAGCTGAGCTGCTGAGTCCTGAAGACCTCCGGCACGAGCTTGAGCTGGGCAACTGGATGGCACATGCTGCCCAGACGCTGAATGATGAGAAAAACCGCTCAAGAGATTGGCAGTATCCAGAAAAGCAGCAGGCTGAGTTTGCGGAATGGCATGCCCAAACCCCAACTTGTTATCAAAAACAAAATGCGGATAATTTAACAGCCTGGAAACTTTTTATTGCACGGCATGGTTATAGGCCAAGACAGATGATATCTGTGGAAATTCGCCGGCAAATGACAGAACTTGAATATGAGCAGGAAGTTCAATTAGGAAAATGGGCGAATTCTATTTCGCAGCCCTTGCCGCAGAAATGGAATGCGAGAGTTTGGCAATATGAGGAACAGTATGCTGAGTTTGAAAAATTGTGGAATGAGATCCCGACATTTAATCAAAAACTAAACGCCGATAGATTAATTTTGTTACAAGAGTTTTGTCAAAACAACGGCTACCGGCCGAGCCATGACACCAGCAAAGATCATCCGGATATTGTTTCGGCGGGGGAAATTTCGCCGGAGGAAGACAGGCTGGCCATTTTTGTCGATACCGTGCGTGCTGGCAATAGCGCTTTTCAATATCTGGAGCAATACCAGCAGTTTGAGGAATGTTTGCAATATATCACCCATCTGGTTTTTCTGAGAAAAAGAATTTCGCATTGATTGAAGTTTTGACGATTGACAATTTTCAGCCTGCTACCTTATAATAGCCGCCCTTTTGCCGTTGAACTACGGAAAAGGGTTTTTGTGTGTTTGATTAAGGATTTTGAGGAGAACTTTGAAATGGCGACGATAAATCAGTTGATTAAAAAAGGCCGGCGGAAAAAAGTCAGCAAGACTAAATCTCCGGCGATGGCGTCCTGCGCGCAAAAGCGCGGCGTCTGCATGAAAGTTTACACAACTACTCCCAAAAAACCAAATTCCGCTTTGCGCAAAGTCGCGCGCGTGGTGCTGTCCAATAAAGAAGAAGTTACCGCCTATATCCCTGGCGAGGGGCACAATCTGCAGGAGCACTCGATTGTGATGATCCGAGGCGGCCGCGTCAAAGATTTGCCCGGTGTGCGTTATCATATTTTGCGCGGCGCGCTGGACACGCTCGGCGTGGACAAACGCCGGCAGGGGCGTTCCAAATACGGCGCGAAACGGCCGAAGCCCGAGAAGAAATAAGGAGAGCGGATAGATGTCAAGAAGAAGCCGAGCAGTCAAAAGAATTAAAACTCCCGATCCTATTTACAGTAGTTATTTGGTGTCCGAGACAATCAGCAAAATTATGCTGAAAGGCCTGCGCTCCAAAGCGGAGAGCATCGTGTACGGCATGATCGATTTGCTGGGCGAAAAAACCAAAAAATCCGGCATCGAGGTTTTTACCGAAGCGGTCAATAACATCAAGCCGGTCATGGAAGTGAAATCCCGCCGCGTCGGTGGCGCTAACTATCAAGTGCCGGTGGAAGTCCGTCCCGAACGGGCGCAGTCGCTGGCGATACGCTGGTTTATCACGGCCGCCCGCGCGCGCAAAGGCAAAAATATGATCGAACGCGCGGCCGCGGAAATGCTAGACGCTTTCAACAATACGGGCGCGGCGATTAAGAAAAAAGACGACACGCACAAAATGGCTGAAGCCAACAAAGCTTTCGCGCATTTTAGATATTAAATTGCGGCGGTCTTTGAAATAAAGGAGCAGGAAATTGGGCGCTAGACAGGTAGAGTTAAAAGACACTAGAAATATCGGTATTGCCGCGCATATCGACGCCGGCAAGACGACGCTGTCCGAGCGCATTTTGTTTTACACCGGTGTTTCGCACAAGATCGGCGAAGTGCATGACGGCGCGGCGATCATGGATTGGATGGTACAGGAGCAAGAGCGCGGCATCACGATCACTTCGGCGGCGACGACCTGTTTCTGGAATAAAGATAATATCAAACACCGCATCAATCTGATTGACACGCCCGGACACGTGGATTTCACTGTGGAAGTTGAGCGTTCTTTGCGCGTGCTGGACGGCGTGGTCGCGGTTTTCTGCGCGGTGGGCGCGGTGCAGCCGCAGTCGGAGACAGTCTGGCGCCAGGCCACCAGATACAAAGTGCCGCGTATCGTTTTCGTCAATAAAATGGACCGCGTCGGCGCGAATTTTTACCGTGTGGAAGAACAAATCATCGAAAAACTAAACGGCCGGCCGATACCGATACAATTGCCGATCGGCGCGGAAGATAATCTCAAAGGTGTGTTTGATCTGGTCAATATGCGGGCGATTTACAACAAAGGCGAAAAAGGCACGGAGCTGGAATACTCGGACGAAGTGCCGGAAGAACTGAAAGATAAAATTCCGGCCTACCGCGAAAAATTAATCGAAGCCGCCGCCGAGCAGGACGAGGCTTTGCTGGAAAAATACATGGCTGATCCGTCCAGCTTGACTTCCGCCGAGATCAAAAAAGGCCTGCGCGCCGGCGTGATCAAGACGGATTTTGTGCTGATGACCTGCGGCTCGGCTTTCAAAAACACTTCGATTCAGCCGCTGCTCGATGCGGTCTGCGATTATCTGCCGACTCCGCTGGAGAAGCCGGTTTTTGGCACGAATGCGGACACGGGCGAAGAGATCACGGTCAAAGTCGGCGACACGGAAAAATTTGTCGGTCTGGCTTTCAAAGTGGCGACCGATCCTTTTGTCGGACGGCTGACTTATGTGCGGATTTATTCCGGCACTTTGCAGTCCGGCTCTTATGTGGTGAATACGACCAAAGACTCCAAAGAGCGCGTCGGCCGTATAGTGCTGATGCATTCCAACAAGCGTGAGGAAATCGACGAAGTCCACGCCGGAGATATTTGCGGCGTGATTGGTTTGAAAGACACCACGACCGGCAATACGATTGCCGCGGAAGGCAACAATATTGTGCTGGAAGCGATGACTTTCCCCGAGACGGTTATTGACGTGGCGATTGAGCCAAAAACCAAAGCGGATCAGGAAAAAATGGGCGAGGCGCTCAAGAAACTGGCCGAGGAAGACCCGACTTTCAAAGTGCGCACCGATGAGCAGACCCAGCAGACTATTATTTCCGGCATGGGCGAGTTGCATCTGGAGATTATCGTTGACCGCTTGGTGCGTGAATTTAAGGTCGAGGCCAATGTCGGCAAGCCGCAGGTGGCTTACCGCGAAACTATTCGTAAATCTGTCGAGCAGGAAGGCAAGCATATCAAGCAGTCCGGCGGCCATGGCCAGTACGGTCATGTCTGGCTGCGCATTGAGCCCAATGAAAAAGGCAAAGGCTACGAATTTGTCAATGAAATTGTCGGTGGTGTTGTGCCGCGCGAGTTCATCACTCCGGTGGACAAGGGTGCGAAAAACGCTCTGGCTTCCGGCGTGCTGGCCGGTTTTCCGCTGGTCGACGTGAAAGTTTCGCTGTTCGACGGGTCTTATCACGATGTGGACTCTTCGGATATTGCTTTCCAGTTGGCGGCTAATCTGGCGATCAAAGAAGGTGTGCCGAAATGCAATCCGGTTTTGCTGGAGCCGGTCATGAAAGTCGAAGTCGAAGTTCCGGAAATTAATTCCGGCGACGTGATTGGCGATTTGAGCAGCCGCCGCGGACGCATCGAAGGCATGGAATCTATTCGCGGCTCACAAATCATCAAGGCCAAAGTTCCGCTGGCGGAGATGTTCGGCTACTCCACAGACCTGCGCAGCAAAACGCAGGGACGCGGCACTTATACGATGGAGTTTTCCGATTACGAGGAAGCGCCGAAAAACGTTACCGAGGCGATTATCAGCAAATACAAAGGAAATTAATTTTAGAGAGGATATACTGTGGCAGCCAAAGCAAAAACTAAAACGACTTCCAATCACACGGTGCGGATCAAGCTGCGGTCTTTTGACCACGCTTTGCTGGATCAGTCTGCCGGCAAGATCGTGCATACCGCGCAGCGTTCCGGCGCCAAAGTGCTGGGACCGATACCGCTGCCGACTGGCATCAAACGCTGGACAGTTTTGAAATCACCGCACGTGAATAAAAATTCCGGCGAGCATTTTGATTTGCGCGTGCACAAACGGCTGATCGACATTATCGATCCGCCAGCTACTACTATTGATGCGCTGACTAAGCTGGATTTGCCGGCCGGCGTGGATATCGAGATCAAGAGTTAAGAGAGGACTGACATGAAAAGTTTACTGGGCAGAAAGATCGGCATGACGCAAATTTTCACCGAAGACGGTCGTGCACAGGCGGTTACCGCGGTGGAATGCGGTCCCTGCGTAGTCTTGCAGGCCAAGAAAAAAACCGAAAAAGACGGCTACACCGCCCTGAAACTTGGTTTTCTCGACCGGAAAAAATCCAACAAAGCCGGTTTGGGCGCTGCCAAAAAAGCCGGCTTGGAAAAGGCCAAAAAATATGTTCGAGAAGTGCGCGTGCCGGACACGCTGAATATTCCGGCGGGCAGCGTTTTGAATTGCTCTATTTTTGCGGCCGGCGAAAAAATTTCAGTAACCGGCACGAGCATCGGCAAAGGTTTTCAGGGCGCGATTAAGCGGCACGGCTTCACGATTGGTCCGCGCAGCCACGGCTCTAAAAACAACCGCATCACCGGCTCGCAGCGTTTCATGGACCGCGGCGGACGCATTCCCTGCGGAGCTAAAATGCCTGGACAGATGGGCAACGCGCGTGTTACAATCCGCGGCCTTAAGGTTGTGGAAGTCTTAAGCGACAAAAACGTTATTCTTGTCAGCGGCGCTATACCGGGCCCGAAAAACGGGCTGGTTGTTGTAAGCAACCATCATGCCGAATACGACGCTGGGAAAATAGCTGCAAAATAATAAGAGGTTTAGGCGATGACGTCAGAGGTAAAAGTTTTTGATCTGGCTGGCAAGGCTGTCGGGTCATTGACGTTAAATGAAAAAGTTTTCGGCGTGAAAGTGAACAAGGGTTTGCTGCATCAGGCCGTATTGAGTTATTTGGCGGCGGCGCGCTCCGGCACGCACAGCACTTTGACCAAATCCGAAGTGCGCGGCGGCGGCAAAAAGCCGTTTTCCCAAAAAGGCACAGGCAACGCCAGACGCGGCTCTAGCCGCTCTCCATTGATCCCGGGCGGCGGCGTGTCCATGGGTCCCAAGCCGCGCGATTATGCTTTCTTTTTGAACAAGAGCATGAAAAAAGCGGCGCTGCGTTCGGCGCTGACGGACAAGAAAGAAAACATGATTGTTTTGAAAAATCTGGATATTGCGCAGCCCAAGACCAAAGAAATGCGGGCGGTTTTGCAGAATTTTAAAACGGAAACCAGGGCTTTGTTTGTTGACGAAGTGATTACGGAAAATACGGCCAAAGCCAGCCGGAATATTCCGACGCTTAAAACCGAGAGCGTTAAAAATATTTCGGTTTATGCTTTGCTGAAGTACGACAAATTTTTTGTAACCGAAGCAGCGGTGCGCAAACTGGAGGAAACCTTAGGATGAGCGTTTATGAAGTACTGGTCCAGCCGGTGGTAACGGAGAAAAGTAACGCGGCGCTGGGCAAAAATGTTTATACATTTATTGTCGACCGCCGGGCGACCAAAGTTGACGTGCGCAATGCGGTGGAAAAAATTTACAGTGTCAAAGTGGCCAAAGTCAACACACAAAATGTTTCCGGCAAAAAACGGCATTACGGCCGCATCACCGGACAGGAGTCCGATCAGAAAAAAGCGGTGGTTTATCTCCAGGCCGGCCAGAAAATTGACGCGTTGTTAGGGTAACGGGAGTAAAGATGGGCGTAAGAAGAATAAAACCGATTTGCAATGCCAGCAGAAATACTATTCTGTATGATTTTGCGGAGATCACGACGGACAAGCCGGAAAAAAGCCTGCTGACCGTTGCTCGCAAAACTTCCGGCCGCAACAATCAGGGCAAAATCACCTGCCGGCACAAAGGCGGCGGTCATAAAAACTTTTTCCGCAAAATTGATTTCAAGCGCGAAAAAGACCAGATTCCGGCCAAAGTTGTTTCTATAGAATATGATCCCAACCGTACCGCGCGTATCGCGCTTTTGAGTTATGCCGACGGCGAAAAAAGATATATCCTGGCGCCGCGCGGCTTAAAAGTAAATGACACTGTGCAGTCCGGCGCGGACGCCGATATTCACCCTGGCAACGCTTTGCCGCTGGGTGCGATACCGGTAGGCACTGTCGTCCACAATGTGGAGTTGACCGCCGGCAAAGGCGCGCAGTTGGCGCGTTCGGCTGGAGTTTCAATCCAGCTGATGGCCAAAGAAGGCGATTACGCCGTGCTGCGTCTGCCGTCTTCCGAGCTGCGTTTGGTGCGCCAGGAATGCCGCGCGACTATCGGTGTGGTGTCCAATGAAGATCATTTCAATATCAAACTGGGCAAGGCCGGCCGTGCGCGCTGGAAAGGCCTGCGTCCGGAAGTCCGCGGTTCGGTGATGAATCCGGTGGATCATCCGCACGGCGGCGGTGAAGGCCGCGCTCCGGTCGGCCACCCGGGACCGATGACCCCGTGGGGCAAACCGGCTCTGGGTAAAAAGACCCGCAAGCTGAAAAAACTTTCGACGAAATTGATTATTCGCCGGAAAAATAAATAAGGAGAAGAAATGTCTAGATCGTCAAAAAAAGGCCCGTTTTGCGACGAACCTCTGCTGAAAAAAGTGCAGAAAATGAACGAAGCCGGCGAGAAAAAATTAATCAAAACTTGGTCGCGCCGCTCGGCGATTTTTCCGGATTTTGTCGGGCATACAATTGCGGTGCACAACGGCAACAAGCATATCCCGATTTATATTACAGAAAATATGGTCGGGCACAAGCTGGGCGAGTTTGCGCACACGCGCACTTTTAGAGCGCACGGCGGCACGCAAAAGAAAGAAGAGGGAGCGCGTAATGGCTGAGAAGTTGGTCAAAGCTGAAGCCAAAATGGTGCGCATTTCGCCGCGCAAAGCAGACCGGATTTTGAAATTGATCCGCGGCAAAAATGCTGCAGCCGGTTTGACGATGCTGCAGTTTTTGCCGCACTCGGCTGCGCGCTATATTGAAAAAGTTTTGAAATCGGCGATTGCCAACGCGGAGCATAATAACAAACTGGCCAAAGACAATTTGGTGATCGCGCAGGCGGTGGCCAATAGCGGCACGCTGCTCAAACGCTGGCGCGCCGGCGGCAAAGGCCGTGCGCAGCGCATAAAAAAATATACGTCGCATATCAGGATAGCCGTGCAGGAAGGGAGCAGATAATGGGACACAAATCTGATCCGCGGTCGTTGAGGCTGGGCATCAATAAAGAATGGGATCGTGTTTGGTACGCGTCC
Source organism: Candidatus Termititenax aidoneus (assembly GCA_003864455.1). GTDB lineage: Bacteria > Margulisbacteria > Termititenacia > Termititenacales > Termititenacaceae > Termititenax > Termititenax aidoneus. The sequence continues at coordinate 9,659 of BGZN01000008.1, forward strand.
AAAAAAGATTTTTCCAGATGTTTTTTGGAAGACCAAAAAATCGAGGATTTTGTCCTGGCCAAATTGAGCAAGGCCAGCGTTTCGCGCGTGCTGATCAAGCGCAAAGTCAATCAAATCACGGTGGACATTTTTGCGGCGCGTCCGGGCATGATCATCGGCAAGGGCGGCGCGGATGCGGAGATTTTCAAGCAGCGTCTGCAAAAACTGACCGGCAAAAATGTGCAGCTCAATATCAACGAGTCGCCCAATGTGAACACTTGCGCGATTTTGCTGGCCGAAAATGTGGCGTCGCAGTTGGAGCGCCGCATTGCTTTTCGCCGCGCGATGAAGCAAATCATCACCAAAGCGCTGAAATCCGGCGCGCAAGGCATCAAAGTGATGGTGTCCGGACGCTTGGGCGGCGCGGAAATCGCGCGCACGGAGTGGTACAGAGAAGGCCGCGTGCCGCTGCACACTTTCCGCGCGGACGTGGACTATGCCGTGACTGAAGCGCAGACCACTTACGGCAAGATCGGCGTAAAAGTCTGGGTGTACAAAGGCGATATTTTGGATAAAAAAGACGTAAAACTGGATTTGAAACCCTCGGCTGTGGAGATAGAGGAGGAAAAAGAAAATGTTAATGCCTAAACGCACGAAGTACCGCAAACAGCAGCGCGGTAAAAATCGCGGCGTGGCTTCGCGCGGCACAAAAGTGTCGTTTGGCGAATACGGCTTAATGGCTTTGGATAATTGTGCTTTGACCAGCCGGCAAATCGAAGCGGCGCGCAAAGCAATCACGCATCATGTGCTCAAAGGCGGCAAGATTTGGATTCGTGTGTTTCCCGATCATGTGGTTACACAGCGTCCGGCCGATTCGCGCATGGGCAAAGGCAAAGGCGCGCCGGTACTTTGGGTGGCCAAAGTGCGCGCCGGCAAAGTGTTGTTTGAATTAAGCGGTTTGGCTGGCGCGGCGGCGCAAAAAGCGCTCCTGTCCGCCGGACACAAACTGCCCTGCCACGTAAAATTTGTGGCGGCCGAGTAATTGAGGAGAAATAAATGCTGACCTGGGAAGAAATAAAAAAAATGGACAGAGCCGCGATTGAAAAAAAAGTCGGGGAGCTGAAAAAAGAGTATTTTGAGAAAAAGCAAAAATTGCTGCGCGGCGAGCAAAAAGACATTTCGGAATTTAAAAAGCTGAAAAAAACCGTGGCACGCCTGCTGACTTTTGCCGCGGCGCTGCCGCCGATGGAAATAAAAAAAATAGAGGCGACTGTCACGCAGACAGAGGAAAAAGGCAAAAAGTCAAAACCGGCGAAAGAGCCGAAACCGGAAACAAAAAAGACCGAGAAAAAAGCGGTGAAGAAAACCGAAAAGAAAATAGTGAAAAAGGAGAAACGTAAATAATGCGCGGAGTAAAGAAAACCCGTCAAGGGATTGTGGTTAGCAGTAAGATGAATAAAACCATTGTCGTGCAGGTGGACGTGCAAAAAGCGCATCCGCAGTTCGGCAAAATTATCACAGTGAGCAATAAATTTCATGCTCACGACGAAAAAAATGCCGCCCAGCCGGGCGATGAGGTGCTGATCATGGAAACCCGCCGTTTGAGCAAAACCAAAACTTGGCGGCTGATGGAAATTGTGAAAAAGAGCGCTAAAGCGCTGGAAACCAAAGTGGAAAACAGTTTAGAAAATATTGACAAGATTTAAATTAAGGAGCAGGAAATATAATGTTGCAGCGTGAATCAAGAATGGTGGTAGCGGACAACAGCGGCGCGCGTGAAGCGCTGATCATGCACATACCCGGCAATTCTTATCAAAAAGAAGTGTCGGTCGGCGCGGTCGTAACCGTGGTTGTCAAAAAAGCCTCGGTCGGTATGAGTGTTAAAAAAGCCGAAGTACAAAAAGCGGTGATTGTGCGCACCAAAAGGCCGCTGCGCCGTCCTGACGGCACGTATTTACGTTTTGACGACAACGCCTGCGTGATCATCGATCCAAAAACCAAAGAGCCGAAAGGCACGCGTATTTTTGGGCCGGTGGCGCGCGAGCTTAAAGACAAAGGCTACGCGAAAATTATTTCGCGCGCCTCGGAAGTGCTGTAGGAGAAAATAATGGCAAGCAAGATAAAAAAAGGCGATTTGGTCAAAGTGCTGTCCGGCAAGGACAAAGGCAAGCAGGATAAAGTGCTGGAAGTTTTTCCGGACAAGGACAAATTGCTAGTGGACAATGTAAACAAAGTAAAAAGACACACCAAGCCGACGCAGGGTCATGCTGGCGGCATAATTGAAAAATTGCTGCCGCTGCCGGCGGCGCGCGTGCGAATTGTTTGTCCGGCCTGCAAAGCCGCAGTGCGCGTGGGTTTTAAAACCGTCAAAGATAAAAAAGTCCGTTACTGCAAAAAATGCGCCGCGGTTATTGATAAATAACAGGAGTAAAAATGTTAGACCTGAAAGAATTATATAAAAAAGAAGTTGTGCCGGCGATGCTGAAGGAATTCAATTACGCTAATCCGATGATGGTGCCGAAAATCACCAAAGTCGTGGTCAACCGCGGCCTGGGCAAAATTGCCACTGAAAACGTAAAAAACGTCGATATTTTTGTGGACGAGTTGCAGCAAATCACCGGCCAAAAAGCTGTGGTCAATAAATCCAAAAAAGCAATTTCCAATTTTAAACTGAAAGAAAATTTGGCGATTGGCTGCAAAGTGACGCTGCGCAAAAATAAAATGTACGACTTTTTGTCTAAACTCTTAAATCTGGCGCTGCCCAAAGTGCGCGATTTCCGCGGCGTGCCCAAAAATTCTTTTGACGGCCGCGGCAATTATTCGCTGGGCATTCAAGAACAGATTGTTTTTCCGGAAATCAAGTTTGAGCAGGTGCAAAAATTGACTGGCATGGACATCACGATTTGCACGACTGCCAAGACCAATAAAGAAGCGTATTTCCTTTTGGAAAAATTGGGAATGCCGTTTAGAAAATAACACCTCGACTACGCTCGGTGTCCAGACGGTCATCGAACGGTCACTGAGCGGAGTCGAAGTGAGCCGAGATGACCGATATAGAGAAAAAGGAGAATTATGGCTAAAACGTCAATGAAGGAAAAAGCGAAAAGGAAGCCGAAATTTGCGGTGCGGCAGCACAACCGCTGCCAGATTTGCGGCCGGCCGCGCGGTTTCTTGCGTTTTTTTAATATTTGCCGCGTTTGTTTTCGCGAGTATGCGGCGCAGGGCAAAATCCCCGGCGTGCGTAAAACAAGCTGGTAAGGAGAAAGTATGAGCACAACAGATTCTTTGGGCGACATGATTACAATAATCCGCAACGGCTCGTCCGTCGGATTTAAGCAGGTCGAACTGCCGTTTTCCAAACTGCGGCAGGCCGTGTTAAACGTGATGAAGCGCGAGGGCTTTATCAACGAGGTGGAGTCTTACCAAAAAGAAGACACGGCGCATTATTATTTGAAAGTAACTTTAAAATACGGTCCGGCCGGCGAAAAAGTTTTAAATCACATCGAGCGGATCAGCAAACCCGGCCGCCGCGTGTATTTGCCCAAAGATAAAATCCCGCGCGTGCGCAACGGTTACGGCGCGATAATTTTAACGACGCCGAAAGGTGTTTTGTCCGGCAAAGAAGCCCGTCTAAAAAAGACCGGCGGCGAAGCGATTTGCCGGATGTGGTAGGAGGAGAGTCATGGGTCGCGTAGGCAAAATGCCAGTAATTATTCCGCAGGGCGTGGACGTCAATATTCAGGACGCCGGCCTGTTGTACAAAGTTTCCGTCAAAGGCCCGAAAGGGACATTGAACGGTGATTTTCGCAAGAGCGTCAAGATCGAGAAAAAAGAAAACACGCTGGCTTTGATTATGACCAATGAGGAGAAGCAAACTTCCGCGCTGCACGGCACTTACCGCGTGCTGCTCAATAATATGGTGTTGGGCGTAACCAAAGGCTTTGCTAAAACTTTGACCTGGGAAGGCGTCGGTTACCGCATGCAGGCCAAAGGTAAAGGCTTGAATATTCAAATGGGCTATTCGCACGACGTGGAATTTCCAGAGACGCCGGGCATTGCTTTTAAAGTGGACAACAATGTTTTGACTATCGAGGGCGCGGACAAACAATTGGTCGGGCAGGTAGCCGCCAATATTCGCGCGATACGCGGACCGGAGCCGTACAAAGGCAAGGGCATACGTTATATAGACGAAGTGATTCAGCGCAAGGCCGGCAAAGCCGCGAAATAACGTCGCGCTTCGTGCTGGTTTAAGTTCGGGTAACGGAGAATTGAGAAAGGTGTATTATATATGGCAAGGTTAAACAAAATATCGGACAGAGCGAGAAAAGTCAAAGGTACGTCCGAACGGCCGCGTCTGGCGGTGCATAAATCGATACGCCACATCACGGCGCAAATCGTTGATGATGAAAAAGCCGTAACGCTGGCTTACGCTGTGTCCGGTAAAGAGGACAAAAATAATGTTGAAACTGCCAAGAAAATCGGCGCGGAGATTGCCCAAAAAGCGCAGGCTGCCGGGATTAAAAAAGTAAATTTTGACCGTCGGCGTTATTTGTATCACGGCAAAATCAAGGCTTTGGCTGACGCTGCGCGCGCCGGCGGATTGGAATTTTAGTCGAGATTAACAAGGCCACGTGTGGCCGACGTTAAGCGAGACCCACAAGCAGACGGAGTCTGCGCCGTGCGAGGTAGTGAAAATAGAATGTATAATTGTGAAACTAGGTTAATAATTTAAAAGGGAGTTAGTTAATGTCAGAACGAGATTTTAACGCGAAAGCGACGGATCAGCAGGAAAGAGTTATTTCCATTGACCGCGTGACCAAAGTGGTCAAAGGCGGCAAAAATATGCGTTTCCGCGCCGCAGTGGTGGTCGGCGATCTAAAAGGCAGTGTCGGTTTTGGCGTGAGCAAATCGATCGAAGTGCCCAAAGCGATACGCAAAGCTATCGAAGCCGCGAAAAAATCACAGATCACAGTCAAGTTTTTTGGCACGACTATACCGCATGAGATCGAGGGCAAATACGAAGCCTCGCGTGTCATTCTCAAGCCAGCGCGCAAAGGTACGGGCGTGATCGCCGGCGGCGCGGTGCGTTCGGTGCTGGAATTAGCCGGCATCAAGGACGTGGTGGCCAAATCCAAAGGCTCTTCTTCGCCGGTCAATGCGGCGCGCGCGACGATTTACGCTTTGAGCGGACTAATGGATCAAAAAGCTATCGAGGATCTGCGCGGCGTGAAATTGTCGACCTACAATACCAGCGAGCGTATGATTTTCAGCGGCGATAAAACTTACAGCATCAATATTGCCGCTGCTGAGGCGGACGCGCCCAAGGGAGAAACAAATGTTGAAGCTTAATCAATTGAGTCCGGATAGAGGCGCGAGGAGAAAGACCAAACGTCTGGGACGCGGTCATGCTTCGGGCGTCGGCCAGCAGGCCGGCCGCGGCCACAAAGGACAGGGTTCGCGCGCGGGCGGCGGCGTTTACACCGGACACGAAGGCGGACAGAAGCCTCTGTACAAACGCACACCCAAATTGCGCGGTTTTCGTCCGCACAATAAATTAGCCTACGGCATCGTCAATGTTGCGAGTTTGGCTTTTGGCGAAAAAGACGGCGTGGTCAATCTGGCCGCTTTGATCGAGGCCGGCGTGGTGAAAAAGAATTTTACTTTGCTGAAAGTTTTGGGCAATGGCGAATTGAAAAACGCCTTGACTGTGCAGGCGCACGCTTTTTCCGCTTCGGCCAAAGAGAAAATCTTGAACGCCGGCGGCAAGGCGGAAGTGCTGGCTGTTGCAGCGAAGTAAAATGCTCGCCAACCTCAAATATATTTTTAAACTTCCCGATTTGCGAAAAAGACTATTTTTCACTCTGGCAATGATTGCCGTGTCGCGTATCGGCGCGTTTATCGCGCTGCCCGGCATTGACACTTCCGCGTTAAAAGCCCTGTCCGCCGCTGGTGCGACCGGCAATTCTTCACTTTTGGGTTTCGTCGATTTGTTTTCCGGCGGCGCGCTGACCAATTTCTCGATTTTTTCGATGGGCATTATTCCGTACATCAATGCCTCGATCATCATTCAACTGCTGACTATTATCATGCCGTCGCTCAAAGAGCTGGCGCAGGAAGGCGAGGGCGGCCGCAAACAAATTTCGCAGTACACGCGTTATCTGGCGCTGGGCTTGGGTTTTTTTCAGGGGCTGACTGTGGCGATCAGTTTTTTGAACACCAATCTGATTTCTATTAACACCGGTTATCTGTCCTATTGGTGGTTTGTGCTCACTTCGGCGCTGACCATGATGGGCGGCACGGCGTTCCTGATGTGGATTTCCGAGCTGGTTACCACCAACGGCATCGGCAATGGCGCGTCGCTGCTAATTTTCACCGGTATTATTTCGCGTATGCCTTCTTATATTTCGCGCACTATGAAAGTTTTGCTCGAGCCGTCGGATTATGTTGGACTGTTTTTTCTGCTGGCGGTGCTGGTGCTGGTTGTGATCGGAATTGTGATCGTGCAGGACGCGCAGCGCAAGATACCTGTGCAGTACGCCAAAAAAATTGTCGGCAACAAAATGTATGGCGGTCAGGCGACGTATATTCCGCTAAAGATCAATCAAGGCGGCGTGCTGCCGGTAATTTTTGCTTCATCGATGCTGATGTTTCCGGCGATGCTGGCGCAGCTGCTGCCGTTCTTGGCAGGACTGGCTGCCGCGCTGCGTCCGGACGGAGTGTGGTACATGCTGCTTTTTGCCGTGCTGATTTTCTTTTTCACTTATTTTTACACGGCGGTTACTTTCAATCCGCGCGAGCTGGCGGACAATATTCAAAAATACGGCGGATTTATTCTGGGGGGCGTGCGCCCGGGACAGCCGACAGTGCAGTATCTGGACAGCATTATTTCGCGATTGACTTTTGTCGGCGCGACGTTTTTGGCGCTGATTACAATTCTGCCGATAGTGGCCGCCAATATCACCACGATTGACACGTTCATTGGTTTGGGCGGCACGGCTTTGCTCATCATGGTCGGCGTGACTCTAGACCTCATGCGTCAGATCGATATGACGGTCGTCAATAGCAAATATGAGGGGTTGATCAGATAAAATAGCGGTCATCGAGCATAGTCGAGATAGATGACCGTCATGGACACTTCGACTTCGCTCAGTGTCCGTAAGGAGTATTTTATGACCAAAGATTTAATAATACTTGGCGCGCCGGGCGCCGGCAAAGGCACGCTGGCTGTGGACTTGTGCCCACGTCTGGGCATTAAGCATATTTCCACCGGTGATTTGCTGCGGGAAGTTATCGTTTCCGGTTCGCCGCTCGGCCAGGAAATCAACGGCTATGTAAAATCCGGCGCGCTGGTGCCGGACGACTTGATCGGTCAGATGATCAAAGATACTTTAAACTCTGCTGATTGTAAAAATGGTGTTTTGCTGGACGGATTTCCGCGGACTATACCGCAGGCCGAGATGCTGGAAAAAATCATGACCGATTTAGGCAGACCAATTTCCGCGGTGTTTTACTTGAGCGTGGAACTAGACCGAGTGATACGCCGTTTAGTCAATCGCGTGTCCTGCCAGAAATGCGGCAAGCCCTATCATTTAATCAATCTGCCGCCAAAACAGTCCGGAGTTTGCGATGCTTGCGGCGGCGCGCTGATCCAGCGCGAGGACGACAAAGAAGAAACTATCCGCAAACGTTTTGCGACTTTTATCGAGAAAACCCAGCCGCTGATTGATTTTTACCAAAAACAAAATTTACTAGTGGAAATCAAAGCTGACGACGATCCGCAGAAGACTTTGGCTGTCGTTTTGAAATATTTAGCCGAGTAGTACTCTGCTTGGTATTTCTTTTCGCGCAATTACGCTTTACATTTAGCCGCACTTCAACTTTACATTTAGCCCCATCTCCACTTTACATTTAGCCGCACTGCTGATATGCTCTTAATGTGGTTAAAAGCAGGTGGCAAGAGGCCTCTATAATGGAGTCATTGAAAACCATGCGGGTAACTCTGCTGGCGGGCTCCAGGCAGTGCGGCAAAACCACTTTGGCCAAATATCTGGCTAAAAAAGGTTTTGCTTACCGGACTTTGGACGATGAGTTTTTCTTAAAATCTGCCCTGGCGGACGCGCCGGAATTTATAAAACACGACCAGCGCACCATGATTATTGACGAGGTGCAGAGAGCGCCGGACTTACTGCTGGCTATTAAGCTGGCGGTGGATAAGAACAGACGTTACGGCCAGTATCTCCTGACCGGCTCGGCCAATATACAAACTTTGCCGACAGTCAGAGAATCTCTAGCCGGCCGGGTGGAGAAAATAAGATTGCGGCCTTTTTCCTACGGAGAAATTTTAGGCAACAAGCCTTTGCTGTTCAAAAGACTGGCGCGCCGGGATTTTGTAGAAAATAAATCCTTTAACAAAAAGAAAATATTGGAGATCGCGCTGGCCGGCGGATTTCCAGAGCCTTTGACCAAAAATTTAGCCGCGCGCCGAAGATGGCATCGCAATTATGTTAATGTCTTGATCGAAAAGGATCTGCGTTATGTGGCCAATATCAAAAGACAGGATGTTTTGAAAAAACTGTTCGCGGCGCTTTGCGAATTTTCAGCCAAATATATGGACAAAGCGAGCATAGGCTCAGGATTCGCGGTTGCTCGTCAGACACTGGATGAATATATCAATGTTCTGGAAAACGTTTATTTGCTGGATCGGGTTTCGCCCTGGCTTAACACCGGCTATGACCGCGTGGGCAAGCAGGACAAGATATTTATAACTGATACAGGTTTGATGAGCGCGGTGTTAAACTGGAAGCTGGCGGATGTGGAATCTTCCGGCGACCGCTCCGGAAAACTCATGGAAACTTTTGTTTACAACCAATTGGCGGCTCAGGTCGATCTGGCCGAGGACGCCAGCCTGTATCATTATCGGGACAACCGCAAACACGAGGTGGACTTTATAATTGAAACTAAAAAAGAAATTTTTGGTTTGGAAGTTAAGTCCGGTTCCGGCTTATGCGCCGAGGATTTTAAGCAGCTTAAATGGTTCAGAGATAACCTGGCCAAAAAGCCATTTTACGGCCTGGTGCTGTACGCCGGCGAGCATGTTTTGCCTTTTGGCCAAAACTTGCGCGCCGTGCCGCTGAATAATTTGTGGGAATAACCTTTATCTGATATAATTACATTATGGTTATAAACTGTGTTAATATCTCCAAGGGCGAGTTTGGCCTGCGCTATTTAGTCCTAAAATAATATGAAGCAATATTCTGCATATCTGTCGGCGAAAATTAGCGTCAAAAAATAATGGATAATATATTATCTATTAAGGAATCCCTGGTGGAGCGCGTCAAACAACGCCGCAAGGAACGGAATTTGTCCCAGCAGACATTGGCGGATCGTTCACTAGTAAGTTTCGGTTCGGTTAAGCGTTTTGAAAGAAGCGGGGAAATTTCTCTAAGCGCGCTTTTGCGCATCGCCCTGTTGCTGGGTTGTGAAAATGATTTTACCGGTTTGTTCCAGGAAAATTTTGCGTTAAGCGATGCTCCACAATCATCTCCTCCGCCCGCTGCCGATTTGGTATTCAAGCGGTTTTCCGTTTTTCAAGATGAAAAAGTCCGTAAAATTTGGCACGATAATGAATGGTGGTTTTGCCTTTCGGATATTGTAGAAACGCTGATCAACTCCAAACGACAAAAACATTATTTGCTGGACATACGCCGCCGCGATCACAGTCTGGCGCGGCTTTGGCCGGACTTGACCAAATTGCTGCCGCTGGACACGCCGCGCGGCAAGCATGAATTGCTCTGCATCAACACGCTGGGTTTTTTCCGTCTAGTGCAGTCGATGCCCAATAAGCAGGTGGAGTCCTGGCGGCTCTGGCTGGCGGAGACGGCCTATGAGCGGCTGTGTTTTATCGAAGACCCGCTGCGGGCGGTGCAATTGGCCAAAGACCTTTACAAGGCCAAAGGTTACTCCGACAGATGGATCGCGCAGAAGCTCAGCGGCGCTATGCTGCGCGAAGAATTAACCGCTTCGGAAAAAGAAAAAGCGGATAAAGACTATCTGCTTTTCATGGCCGAGTTGAGCAAAAATATTCAACCGATCTGGCAGTAAAAATTAAAAAAAATTGAGCAAAAAAGCAATAGAAAAAATCGATAAATTGCGGGTTGACAACGCACTACAATTCTCAACTAGACTAATAGAAATTTTTTAATCTGGCAGTTGAAAAAAGGGGGAAATATTTATGGCTGAATATACAGGCATAGGAAGAGGACAAAGTCTTAAAGCTAGCCATATGGAAGCCGCGTTGGATTCTAAGGTCAGCAAAGAGGACGATGAAACTATCTTCGGGCTAAAGACTTTTACCACTTCGCCAATAGTGACAACTGGAAACCCGACAGCGACCGCTAATACAGCGATCGCCACGGAAGCGTATCTTTATAACGCATTTAAGGATAAGATTAATAAATACAATGTGCTTTATAAGACTGGCAACCAGGATAATATTAGCGGAAAGAAAACTTTCGAAAAAGAAGTCTTACTGGGAACGCCGGGTAAAAATACAGCAGTCGGTAACAACGAGGCTAATAAAAATGCCGTAGCCACAGAAGCGCAAGTATTTAAAGAAGTATCTGAAAAAACGACTCCAATAATGGTTGAAATTGAGGAGAGCATGGAGGAGCTTAATCGTGCTCTTAACTTCAAGGCCGATGCCGACGATGTAGTTTATCGGATTGGCAACTTGGAATATCCGAATGGTATTCCCCAAGGTATTAACGGAGTCAAGACTTTTGCCATCACGCCGAAAATCTCGGAATCTAAAACAATGCCAAGCGATAATACCGGAGACAAAATAGCGGCTACCGAAGCGCAAGCTTACAAAGCGGCTCTCTGGCAGCCAACATAATTTTAAGGGAGGGGTAAATATGGCGGAAAAATACAGTGGAATAGTAAAAAATAATAATATTAACGCGCAGGACGTAATAGACGCACTGGATAGCAAAGTTGACGTAACTGGAAACGTAACTATAAATGGGGTAAAAACTTTCGCTATAGCGCCGGTAGTGCCGTCCAAAAATACACCGCTAACCAGCGCTGGCAGCACTACGGCGATCGCCACCGAAGGGCAGGTTAATGCAACGGCCGCGCTTCAGGCTGATGCTAGTACTGTGGTTACTCTGGACGGCGAGGAACCAATATCTGGACAAAAAACTTTTCTCACCCCGCCAGTAGTGCCGTCCAAAGATAATGTGATTGGTTTTGCTACTGGCACGACTGTCATAGCCACGGAAGCTCAGGTGTATAACACGGTTGCTGACGCGGTTGAGGATATGGAGACTAAGCTTTCTGGAAAGGTTTCTTTATTGAGTGAAGGGATTTCTGGTAAAGCTGATTCTAGTAATGTGGTCGATCGGTCCACCGCTCAAATAATCAACGGGGTAAAAACTTTTGCAAGTTCTCCAGAGATACCGGCTAACGCCGCCATGCCAGTTGCTACGGGCGCTACGGCTAATAATATAGCTACAGAGGCGCAAGTTTATAAGGCCAGCCTCTGGCAGTAGGGGAAAATACTATGACGGATCGTGGTCGCGTAAAAGAAAGATTGCTGCCTGCGGCATATCGGCTGAATACTTATGAGGTTTTTATGACTTGGGATTGTAATTTGCGCTGCGTTTATTGTTATGAATGTGTGGCGGGCAAAGACACAGCCGAGCGGCGTGAAGAAAAAAAAGGCGCGATGACTTCAGAAAAGATCACTGAGGTGGTTAATTTTATTGCAGAGACTCACGATAAAAATGCCAAGGAACTGCGAATTATTTTCTGGGGTGGGGAACCCTTTTTGGCGTTTGAACAGATCAAGGAAATGATCGCCAAGATCGAGCAGGCGCAGGCCGACGGCCGGATCGAAAAAGAGGTCTCTTATACCACCACCTCAAATTTAACAGTGCTTACTTTAGAACAAATGCAATATTTGCAGACCAAACGTTTTTCTATATTGGTTTCGTTTGATGGGTTGGAAAAGACCACGGATCAAAATCGCGGCAAGGGCACCTTTGCCAAGGTGATCAAAAATATGGCCTTGCTGCATGGTTTGAGGATTCCATTCTCAATAAGGATGACAGTTTCTCTGGAGCAAATCGACAGTCTTGGTAGGAATTTAGAATTTGTTAATGATCTGGGGCATAAATTTTGGTGGAGTCTAGACAGCACCAAGAAAACTCTCGCGCAAGATGATATAGAAAAGATTTTAAATATTCTTTTATGGTTTCATCAAAGCTATCCAAATAACTTTGCGGAAACATTAAGCCGTCATCTGCGCAAAAGAGACAAGAATTTTTGCATAGATCCTTACAGGCAAATAACTATTGATCCTGCCGGCGATCTGCGGGTTTGTTCCAGGGTGGACTATGTTATTGGCAATATACGTGAAGGTGTGACCAAATATTCAGAAATCAGAGACTGGCCGTTTTATTCTGGCAAGCCGCTTAAAATATGCGCCGATTGTTTGGTTTATGATAAATGCAAAGGTGGTTGTCTTGGAGAGCATTTTGAAAAAAACAAGAATTTGAGCGCGGATTATAAATTGAACACTGCGCAATGCCAAGAAATATTGATGATGCATTTGCTGAATGAAAATTTAATTTTAAAACAGCAATACGCTTCATTAAAAAAAGAGGAGGAAAAAGAACTATGCCATATTCCAACCATTTAGATCATAATTCCTGTGAAAATTGTACGAATACATGCGACAATAATGATCGATGTGATAATGTAGATTATTGCAAGGTTTGTGAAGAAGCCAGTCATCACGATTACTATTGTTATGGCGACTCTTGTTTTCAGTGCAGTCATTATTATTCATGCAATCAAACTGAGGAGTATACAGATACATATAGCTATGCTGATAACTATAGTTACAACAATCACGCGAACTATTCTATTGCTTATCCGCCCAGTTTCGAATTGGAGGGTATATCAAAGACTTCCACGAATGCTTGGACAAATTTATCTTCGGCCATCCCGGATATAAAAAAGCTGCGCGACGAGATCAAGCGTATTACTACTAAATATGGCACACAAAAAGGTATTGCCGCTAATGGGAGCTTGACCAGCGGCAAAGGACCGATACAATGGGAAACGGCTACTACTGAAAATGCCGAAACAGAATTCGGATACGGCAAAATGGCCAGGGCGGCGCAAATAAATGAAACAATCAATAATGTGGAGACACTATGGCAGGCTATAAAAGGCGGAAGCAGCGGATTACCGTCCTTAAAAAATAAAGGTGATCCAAGGAGCAAAGCGGATTACAAGACTATTATTGAAAAAGCTAGCGAGTTGGCGAAAATAGACCAAACGCCAGCCACTGGGTATCTAAACCATCTGAATGAAAATAAATATCCTAATTATCATAGCAGCACAAAAAACAATATACCGGCGAGCGATACTAAACCCAATAGACCAACCTGGAAGAAATAAATCATCTTATAAGGAGTTTTACTGTGTCTACGCCGTGGAATGATTTGCAGTCCTGCACTCTATGTGGCAAGCCATTAAGAGATATTTTGGTGTTGACTAAAGTGTCTATGGATCTACATAGCCGCTATTACCGAGAGGATGGTGTTTTTGAAAACATGAATGGTTTAAAGAAAGCAACTTCTGAATATTTGTGCGAAGAATGTTTCAAGGTTTTTGTGGATAAGCTGGAAGCCTTTTCAACAGAACGGACTGTTTTGAAAAATAAAAACGGTGACATTTGAGTTATGTTTGAAAATGTGCAGGAGATAATTCTTAAAGTAACCCGTGATTGTAATTTGCGTTGTTCTTACTGTTACGTGCGGGATAAGGATCGTTTTAGAGGAGAACGCATGACGTTTGCCGTTTTCCAGAAGATAATTGAGCGTTATTTACAGGATCAAGCGCGGAATATCGGAGCAGCGGTCAAACAGCTTTTATTAGTGTTCCACGGCGGTGAACCAACTTTACTGGGCGCTAAAGAACTGCGGCGTTTTATGAATTATGCCAGAAGTAAAATTCCTTATATCCGGTTTGGCATACAGACTAATCTTACGAATATTTCGCCGGAATTGGCGGCGCTCTTTAAAAAATACAGTATTGTGCCGGGCATCAGTGTGGATGGCTGGCATTCACGTTCCAATAGCTTGCGGATGAACGGTAAGAAAAGTCCGGTTTTAGAAAATGTAAGAAAACTAAAAAAATATCATATTGACTGCGGGCCATTATTGGTAGTCAATAAAGCCAATATTAAGAAAACTTGGACTAATATTATTAAACTGATCAGAAATTTTGCCATACCAGGGATCAAAGCCAACTATGTGGAAAATATTTATTCTCCGGATTTTGTATATCCGGAATGCAGGGCTGAAGAGTTATTCAAAGAATTATTCCTTCCGACAATAAAGCATTTGCAAAAAAAACAACAATTGGTGGAAAGAAATGCAGAAGGAGTTCTTTCTAATTTTTTTAATGCGCTTATTTTTCAAAACGAAAACTCTCCAGAGCGGGACTGCCATAAAGATAATTGTCAAATAAAATTTTGTACTGGAGGCAATAAGCTGGCCGAAGTTGACGCTGAGGGAGTGGTTCTTTCCTGCGGCCGTTGGGATGATGTGCATGAACTTTGCCGGATCGGTTCTGTCGAGGCTCTGGACTTCTGGGGAATTAGCTCTTACAGCAAAGTGCTGGCCTTGCAATGCCGAAAGGCTGCGGCTGTGCGGCAGAAACATTGTGATAGCTGTCCGGCCGGTGAAATTTGCAGTTACGGCTGCCTGGCTTTTAGTTACGCAAAATATGGCGATATTCGTATCCGAGCGGACTCGGTCTGCGCTTATTACAAGCAAGTTTGGCAATATTTGCTGGCTAATGCCTCAGTTGTTTTAAAAAGTTATGCCGCAGTCCGGAATTGGGAAATTGCTGAGCGGCGGAGCAGAAATTTTCAAGTGTTTTTTCCAAAAAATGCGCCAAGATTAAATGAGGAGAGTATTAACAAAGTCTCGGGGTGGTCTATCGGTCAAGCAGGCGCCAAAACTTGCTTGCAAGTGCGGTATTGATATGCTGGAAAATCTGCAGCACCTTATCTTAACTGTTACCCGCGATTGTAATTTAAATTGTCAATATTGTTTTGAGCAGGACAAACAGTTGTATGCGCAAGAGAAAATGTCTTTAGCCGTGTTTAAGCGGTTTATGGAAAAACTACTGATCGACCGCAAAAAATATCGACAGACAAATCCTGTGGAAATTTGTTTTCATGGCGGAGAGCCGACCTTGGGCGGAATTCCGCTTTTGCAAACATTTATCGATGAAGCTCAGCAGCAGTTGGGCGCGGATAAAGTTATTTGGGCAATGCAAACCAACGGCACGCTTTTGAATGAAGAATGGCAGCATTTTGCGAAAAAAAATAAGGTTAAAATCAGTGTTAGTTTAGACGGATATAATTACGGCCAAAATCGGCTGCGTTTTAAGAAAAATGCGTTTAAAAATTATTTTCGGCGCATGCTGGCGGTTAAACCTGTGGGTGCGCTGGCTTTATTGACTAAAAATAATTTGTCAAATATGGTGTTTCATATTTGGTTTATGTATTTTAAGTTTAAGATCGGCGTGCGCGTTAATCCGGCGGAATTTGTTGATGGTCCGGCAGTTAATCCTCAAGAAATTAGCGGCCAGCAATTGGCCCGGAAATTTTATTTGCCTTTGTTGCGTTGGAGCGCTTTATTCCCTTGTCTGGCTGAGCACCTGCTGCGGGGTTTTTTACAAAGTTTTTTCTTGGAAACTATATATACAAAAATGACGCAGAATAATGAGACCGACTTGGCCTGCCGCTTGTGCAGCGCAAAATTTTGTTCGGCGGGGAATGGTATTATTAACTTATTGCCAAATGGCGCTTTGTGGGCTTGTCAGCGTTCTCAAGGCTTGGAAGATTATCGAATGGGATCTGTTTTTGAAAGTGCCATTGATCCTTTTGGCCTAAAACATTTTAATAAATTATATGCTTTAGCGCTGCCTCAAGCGCGGACCATACGCGAGCTTAGATGTGATGTTTGTTTTGCTGCGGATATCTGTAATTATGGCTGCAAGGCCTTTGGTTTATTAAAAACGCAGGGGCGGGCTACTATTCGGAAGGAGTTGGTCTGTGAAGCGGCACAAATTGTTCGTGAATATTTTAGCAGAAATATTTATGATATGCTGTTTGTTTACGCGCGGCTTTCTGATTTCTCGATCAGAGCAGCTAGATCCCGGGTCAAAATATATTTGCCGCAGAAACTCAACTATGATGCGGTCCGTTATGAATTAAAAAATATAAATGACCATAATATTTCCATAGCTCAAGACAAGGAAGACAATGTTTATATTGCTTTCTCCAGGAAAAATTTAAGCTTAGGGAATAGATTGATCTTGAGCGCGCAAAATTTTATCCAGAAAGGAAAAAAATGAACATAATTTTGACAACCAGATGCAATAAAAATTGTTCTTTTTGTTTTGCCAATAAAGTCATGCGGGAAAAGCCCGCGGAAGATATGACGCTGGCTAATTTTAGCGGGCTAGTAGAGTTGGCTTGTCGAGACAATCCTAGGCCGCAGGGTTTGAAGCTGCTGGGCGGCGAGCCGACCATGCATCCACAGTTTGTAGAAATATTAGACTTTTTAACGGCTAGGCAGATTCAGGTGTCGCTGATTTCTAATTTGCTGTACGAGGATGAAAAAGTGCGCATGCGGATTTATCAGGCAGCGCGAGACGGCGTGATTGTGGGCGGGTTGGCTAATGCGGCTGAATTGGGTTCGAGTAATAAAATGCAGATATTTAAAGATAATTTTAATGCCTTGCGGGAGGCTTTGGGTCGGCGTGATTTTCAGCGAGATCTGGCGGCGGGGATAACGCTTTCCAGGCATAAATCAAGCGCAGAAGAGGTTGCTTATGTGGAATATTTAAGCCAAAACTTGGAAATATCTGCTTTGCGCATATCGCTGGATTTTTTAGGGGACAATGTTAGAGACACGTTTTTTATTAATAATAAAGAATATGGGCAAAAATTTTTGGCTGTTATTCATAAATGTTTGGATTTGCGCATACCAGCTTCCGGCGATTGCAAAATGTATCCCTGTATGTTTGAGCCAAAGAATTTTCGGAAAGATATTCAGGGATTTATTCAGAGGATTCGCACAGCTTGCCTTGCCGGTGCGGCGCCTTTTGATGTTCTCCCGGACATGTCTTATATTCATTGTTATCCGGCGCGCAAGTTATCCGGTCAGAATATTCTAAAGTTTTCGCATTTGTCTGAGGCGCTGGGTGAAATAACTTTCCTAAAAAAGTCCTTACAAAGTCTTGGCAGAGAAGATTTGCCGCCAGAGTGTCGAGTTTGCGATTATTATAAAACAAATAGATGCGATTCTTTGTGCTTGGGTTGTCGAGAGCTGGCGGTAGGATTTTTGGATAACTAAATATGGCAAAAAAGATAAAACTGCAATTTAGCATCGCCGGCGGATTAAGTATTCATAAATCTACGCTAGCTTTTATCTTGGCCAGGGAACAACATTCAGAATGGTTTTACCCCGAAATGGAGGTAGCGTCTGTGTATGATTGTTTTCCGGGATTTATTTGGAATGGCGGCAGGATATATTCTCAATCTGTAATGTCAGCCGAGCAAATGATCCAAAGGGTCAACTTTTTTAATAATCGGAATATCGGAGTTAATTTTACTTTTACTAATTGCGCCTTAACTGCCAAGCATTTGTGCGACCCTTTAGGCAATTGGGCTTTGGAGAAGTTTGTTAAACCGATAAACGCGATCGTGATCAATAGTCCAATCCTGGAAGAATATATTCGTCAAAATTATCCCCAGTGTAAAATGATTTCGTCCGTTACAAAGGTGATCAGGGATATAGATCGCTTATTGGCAGACACGCTCAAATATGACGCAGTGGTTGTGGCTCCGGAGTTTAATCATGATTGGCAGGCCTTGAGTAAATTGCCAGTGGATAAGATAGTTATATTAGTTAATGAAGGCTGCGCGCCTTACTGTTCGGACAAA
Organism: Candidatus Termititenax aidoneus; assembly: GCA_003864455.1. GTDB lineage: Bacteria > Margulisbacteria > Termititenacia > Termititenacales > Termititenacaceae > Termititenax > Termititenax aidoneus. The sequence continues at coordinate 27,672 of BGZN01000008.1, forward strand.
CTCAAACATTATAAAATGTATTCGGAAGCTATTTTGGGGCTAGCGACAAAAGAATCCATCAAGTATTTTTGTCCAGATGGACGCAAGGGAAACAAAACCATCTTATCCAGAAAACAACTTTTAGTCTTGGCTGAAAAATTAAAGATTAAACATTTTAAACTAAATGGCCGCGATGCTACTACTCTGGAAACGCTGCTCGGATATTATAAAGAATATTTTGTGCTACCGGAATTTCAAGCCAAATTTGAACGGTTTATGCGTGAAAACAACAATTTGAAATTCTGGAATAAGCAAATAAGCGCAATTCAATGGGATAAAAACATCGTGGATAGGCTGGCCAAGGTTTATCAAGAAGTGTTGTTCGATACGGTGAAAAAGATTTGTCAGAAAAATATTACACCGCTGGCGGTATATATTCACAGCCCATTTTGTCCCTCGCAGTGCAAGTATTGTGCCTATCGAGGCCGAGTGCCGTTAAAGGGCGAGCTGGAAAAATATTATAATGAATATCTTCCAGCGCAAATCAATAATTATAGAGAGATTTTGCAAGCCGCGGAGGTCAGCTCTTGGTTTTTTGGCGGCGGGACACCATCTTTGATGACGCCGGAAATGCTACGCCATATTTTAAGCCTGTTGCCCGGCCTTAAAGAGCGCGGCGAAAAGATTTTTGAGATCCACCCGGCCAATTTTAATATAGAACTTTTAGATATTCTGCAGGAATATAATTTTCATAATGTGATTGTTGGTGTCCAGTCCTTTGCTGAGGAGACGTTAAGGAAAGCGAAGCGTATTCCTGCCGGCAGGGAACAGATAAAGAGCATAATTCAAGAAATTCAAAAACGGGGCATGGCGGCCTGGGTGGATTTAGTAGGCTATGTCAACGATGATCCTGGAGAAATAGCCGTCCTGGGACAGGATATTTACACTGCGCTGGAGCTGGAGCCGGACGAGATCAGCATTTGTATTAATTATTTTCTGAGGGAAAAATATTTGCAAACGACTTTAGAGTTGCTTACTGTTGTATTGCAGACGGTTGGATTTGGCTGGCAATGGGAAGACTTTATCGCCAAACCGGCGGACATCCGAAAACATTTAGAGAATTTTAAGGTATTGAGATTATATAACAAAAGTAAGCCGCTGGTTTTAAAGCAGCGGAATTTTCTTAATGCACTGGCGACACACACGGAGCATTTTGTCAAACAATCCTTTTTAGGCATAGGCAGCTATCAAAATCAAACACATGGCACGATTTCTTGCCTGGTGACGGAGGATTATAAATATTTTTTTACAGAAGCAAATAAGGATTGGCAGCCGCGTTATTTTATTACACACACCGCGGATTTTTTGGCGGAGGCTCAACGGCTGCTTTCAGATATGAGAGATACCGCCGCAAGTATGAAAAGAACGCTCCAGATCAAGCAGGTTTGCTTAGAACGACGATACTACAATCCGACCGGCACGCTTGGTCTGGGCGAGGATATTTCTTTTTTGTCGGCAACTTTAGAGAGAGACTTTTCCAGCAGCCTTGCGGAAAGAATAAAATGTGAGTCTCTTTTGCAGAAATACCAGCTGCCGCCGGACAAGCCGTTTATCGATTTATCAAAAATTGGGGTACCGAAATGAGAAAGGTAATACCCTTGTTTAAAGTTTTTATGAGTAAAGATGTGCTTAAGCCGCTTGAGCGGGTTTTGTTTAGCGGTTTTATAGGCCAGGGCAAAAAAGTTGAACAATTTGAAAAAGTATTGAAATACAAATTAAACTCCCCGTATATTTTGACAATGAATTCCGGAACATCCTGTCTACATATTGCCTATCAAATGTTAACTGTTAAGGAAGAGACTAACGAGGCGATAGTGTCGCCGCTAACCTGCGCCGCGACCTTAACTCCTTTGTTGGCCAATAATATTCAGCCAGTCTGGGCAGATGTTGATGGACGGACTGGCAATATTAATGTTCTGGATGTTGAAAGAAAGATCACGCCGCGAACTAAAATGATTGTTGCTGTGCATTGGGGCGGCAATCCTTGCGAGTTGTCAAAATTGGCGCAGCTCAGCAGAAAGTATCATATTCCGCTTATTCAAGATGCCGCGCATGCTCTGGGCGCTGAGTATCACGGCAAGTCTATTGCTGCTTATAGTGATTTTACGATGTTTTCCTTACAGGCTATAAAACAGGTTACTACGGGCGATGGCGGAATATTGGTTTGTAGAAGCGCTCAGTACTATAAAAGAGCCAAATTATTAAGATGGTACGGAATAGATAGAGAAAAGAATTGTAGAAACAGTGATCTGCGCTGTGCCATTGATATTAAAGAAGCCGGACATAAATTTCATATGAATGATATTAATGCCATGCTTGGTTTGGAAAACATCAAATTTTTGGATTGGCTGTTAGCGCGGCATAGAGATAATGCGGAGTATTATGATCGTAGATTTAAGGGAAAAATAGACCATGTGGTTGCAGCCAAAAATACTAAACCGACCTACTGGCTTTACACAATTTTCGTGAAGAATGCCGAAGCTCTGCGCCGCAAATTGCTGCAAAGAGGCATTCAAGTTTCTAAAGTCCATGCGCGGAACGATCAACACACGGTATTTAAGAAATATAATCGTTGTCCTTTGCCCGGGGTTGATTGGTTTGATCTGCATCATCTTTGTATCCCTTGTCATTATGCTCTGACTGAACAAGAGCGGGAGTATGTGTCGGACAGTGTTTTGGAGCTGGCAAAATGGGGATGAATAATTTATTAAATATTAAATTAGACAAAAATCAGAGTTTTCTGGAATTAGAATTTCCAGAAAGCATGTTTTGTGAGGAAATAGTATTACAAGCTAAGAAATTGATAGAGAAGAAGTATGCTGGAGCGATTATTAGTTATGAAGTCGATCAAAATAACTATGACCGCGCGGCGATAAAAATAACAAAATCGGACAATAAGCTTGATATTAAAGCGGTTGCGATAGATTTATTTAGCACGATAAATAACTATCCGAATTATTATCCCTATAAAGATAAATCCGCGCCGGCTAATGTAGACGCCAAGCAGCCGCTGCTTACTTGTATTATTGTTGTGGCATTTAATGAATTATTTGTTTTAAATCAAACCATTCCATCAATTTTAGCAAATACTAAAGATATTCCTTTTGAAATAATAATTGTCGGTAATGACAGCGTCAGTAAGGCGGATTTGTTTAAGCATTTGCCGGTAAAGTATATTGACGCATCCAGCGCCCCTTTTCATGTAAGCAGAGCTTATAATTTAGGCATTAAATCAGCTCAGGGACAGTATATTGCTATATTGCATGATGACGCGGTTATTGATGATGTGCTTTGGGCAGAAAAATGCATTAAGGTTATTGATTCAGAACAATTTATTCTTTTGTCTGCAACTATTCAACAGAGAGACGTGTTAGGCAGTGTTACTGTCGGGGGCACTCCGCTCCTAATGTTTAGGGCTGCTCTTACGCAGAAGTATGGATTGTTTGATGAAAATATATATATTGGTTTTGAAGAAAATGAATACAGCGCGAGAATGTTGGCTAATAATATTTCTGTAAGGTATACGCCTTGTCGGGTTTTCCACATGAAAAGTTCAAGTACTGCTATTTTATTTAATCATGATTCTGAATTATTTAAAATATTATTTAGCCTAAATATTATGCCAAAGAAATGGATTGGGTTATTCTGGCAATTTTTTCGTAAAAAAAACTTCTCCGAGTTGTTGGATGTTGCAGATGATCTTTATCTGGCTTATTGTGTGAGAAAATATCAGCCAAAACGTTTTCATGATTTTATGCAAATGCAAAAATATAAATCGGTTTTTTTAAATAGAAGTCGAGAATACTTTTTGTTTGATGAATGGCCGCTTCCAAATAATTTTATTAATTCTAAGCATGAATTATTGATAATAAAAACCCTGGAACATTTAAAAAGCAGCTCCATGCAATCCATTATAGATTTTATTTTTGCGCCGCCGCGCAGATTAGAATTTGATTTTGAATTGTCCAGCAAGTGTACGGCTAGATGCGGTTTTTGCCCGCGAATTCATCTACAGAGAGATAATGACTTTATGCCAACGCAATGTGTGTGCAAGGTATTAAGTCAAATACCGGACATTATTAATGACTATGATATTATCTCTATAGGCTTTGCCGGGTTGGGCGAGCCTCTATTAAACAAGCAAGGTTTTTTTGCGATCTTGGATTATGTAAGAACTATGCCTTATCGGGCTAAATTGAAAACAACAATAGTTACTAACAACACTTTGATTGATGCTGATTTTATTAGTAATCCATTGTTGCGCTATCTGAATTCTATGGTGATTAGCGCTGCTGGTTATAGTTATGCTGACTATGTCAGACAATATAATCAGCCTTGGCCCAGAACATTAGCCAACATTCTGGAGTTACGCAAGCGTTGGCCGCGTATGAGTATCAAGGTTGCCGCGGTAAATTATTTGGATCAAGCCGCGCCTCCATTAAAAGAAAATGAAATATTTCTTTCCTGCCAGGAGAACCAAATTTGGTATGAAAATCCTCCATTGCATGGCCGCGGCGGATATTTGTATAAGGCCAATATCGCTGAACGGCGGACTTGCCAGATTTATAGTAGATTTGTTTTTATTTCTAGTGATGGCAACTATCTTTCTTGCTGTAATGATCTAACCCAGGAAAACATTTTAGGTAAAGTAGCGGTTGCGCCTTTGTCTGGTGTTTTAGCTAAGAAAAAATGTTTTGACTATAAAAATCCTTTCCCGCTTTGTAAAACCTGCGATATTAGTAATTAGATTGGTGGTATATATGACGACTGAGCAGAAACTGAAATTTAGTTTGGGCGGCGGCTTGACTGATAACTATGTTATCCAGTTGTTTATTTTAGGGAGAGAAGAACATCCGGAATGGTTTTATCCGGGAATAGAAATCGAGTCAATATTTGATAGTTTCCCGGGGTTAGTCTGGAATGGCGGCCGTTTGGTGGAAGGCTCATTGACTATGGATGATGCTATGGCCAGAGTGGAGTTTTTTAATAGCCGCAATATTGGAGTGAACTTCACTTTTACAAATTGTTTGTTGACAGAAGAACATATTGACGACCCATTATGCAATGCCGTGCTTCAGAATTTTGCCAATCCTTTAAATGGCGTGGTCGTCTATGATCCGCGTTTGGAAGCGCATATCCGGACGGCTTGTCCGCAATACAAGATAATTTCTTCTGTCTCAAAATGTATCTATGACCGGAGAGAAAGACTGATTGCAGACACGGAAAAATATGATTTGGTTGTAATTCCACCGGAATTTAATCGCGATTTAGCATTTTTGCGCCTATTCCCGCCGGAAAAAGTGGAGTTATTGGTAAATGAAGGCTGCCCGCCTTATTGTAAGGAAAGGATGCAGCACTATATTGTTACTTCTCAGATGGTCTTAGGATTAAGAGCTATAGAGGATAATCCTTATAACCCCTGTAAAAAAGTTATGCGCAAGCCGCCGGCGGGAAAGATGGTTTTAACAATTACTGAATTATTCGAAATATTAGCGGCGACAGGCATCAGTCATATGAAGTTTAATAATCGCGGCAATCCTTCTGTCGAGCGCTCCCTTCAAGAAATAATCAAATATTTTGTGCTGCCGCGGCATAGCCTGGCCTTCAATTCTTTTATGCAGGATAAAATCCGGCAATTAAGGGGAGATAAAATTAATGCCGCAGATTATGCTGTTTTTAAAATATCAGTCATAGTGCCGGTTTATAATACAGAAAAATATTTAGCGGCTTGTTTGGATAGTGTTCTAGCACAGACCCATCAGAATTTGGAAATTATTATTGTAGATGATAATAGTCCAGACAATGCCCAAGAGATTTATAACAAATACGCGAGATACGATAAGAGAATAAAAATAATAAAGCATCTGCACAATAAAAAACTCTCTGCCTCCCGTAACAGCGGATTGCGACAGGCCAGCGGGGATTATGTGCATTTTTTAGACAGCGATGATTATATTATGGATGCGGATTACTACAAGATAATGCTGAAATACGCTGTTGATTATAATGCTGAGCTTGTGCGCAGTGGTTTTTATAATGAGCGGACAACGCACCGCTTGGATGGTGTTTGGCTGCTTGGTTCTCTGCGGGATTTATCCCGTAAATTGACTTTGGTGGAAGAAGCCCCGTATTGTTGGTGTTTTTTGTTTAAGAGAGAATTTTTGCAAAAATACAATCTTGAGTTTGATATCTCTTTGCTGTGCGGAGGTGAAGATTTAATTTTCTCTTTTGAGGCAGCGTATTATGCTAATCAAATTGTTTTGGTACCGAATGTGAAGGTTTTTTATCGAAAAGATGGCGCTTTCCGCAAATCAAATAATGAACAAAGAATATATAGTGAAAACCTGGCTCATAGAAAAATAAGTGAATTTGCTGAGCGGCATAAATTTCAGGATTTATTCCGGCGAATATTTGAAACAAACCGGTGAAAGGAATTTTATGTTCAGTAAGACGGTCGGGGTTTTTTTTAATAATAAAAAAGTGGGCAGAATAACGGAACTTCAATCAGGACATTATGGTTTTACTTATGATCCAGAATGGCTGCTCAATGGTTTTGCGATAGATCCGCGGCATTTACCGTTGCAAAATGTTCTATTTACCGTGAGACAGATTGCTCCCAGCATGTATAGCAACTGTTCATTCAATATCTTTTTGGCTAGTTTTTTAGGCGGGTGGCAGTATGTGCTTATAGATTCTTTATTGTTAAAATATGTAGACTCTCCGCAGGAAATATCATTATTGGATAGACTGGTCGTTTTGGCTGAACATGGCTGCGGTTCTTTAACATATAAATTAGAAGAAGCATTTGATTATAAGATGGATATGCGCTGCTTAATCTTCTGGCATGAACAAATGGTGTGTAAACATAGATCGGAAGATTTGAATAAACTGTTAGCATGCTGGAGTTTACTGGATGAAAACTCTGGCGTAACGCTTAAAATGGTTTTGGTTGCACTAGGTAAGACGCAATGGCTGCTTAAGTTTAAACGCAAAGGCGATGAGATTGAGTGGTTGAATAGTCAAGCTGCTTTAAAGGCGGGGTTATGCTTGCCAGAGATCCGGCGGCTGGAAGATAGATATTTTTTGAGCAAGCGTTTTGATTGTCGAGAAGACGGCCGGAAAATATTTTTCTGCCGGGCGGATGTTTTATTGGAAGAACGCGGCTGTGATTATGCGGATATTTTAAATTTAACTAAAGATTTAACCGAGTCGAGTGAAGAAGTATTAAAAATGTTTCAACGCGCATGTTTTAATATTCTTTCCGGCTGCGATGATCATATTCATAATTTGGGTTATTTATATGATGGCGTCAATTGGACGGTATGTCCGAATTATGATTTGGCACAAGGTCCCAAACCAGGGCACGACGCGTTGTTAACTGTCAACCATTCACACAAACCAAATACAGAGGATATCTTGATTGTGGCTGAGAAAGCGGGAATTCCGGCTCGGATTGCCAAAGATGTTTTGGCGGAAGTAAGAGCAGCAGTAGATGAATGCCTTCTCTCCGGTCTGGCCTAATATTTCATGGTGATTATGCGTCCCCTTAGTCAAAAATATTTAACATTTGCTTTTAAAGGAATGATATAATTTTTGTCTATGTTATTGTCTGAATCGGAGACTGCCGAGCTAAAAACATCCACCTCTGAATTGAAAGAAGCTATCGTTTCTATTTGCGCTATTCTCAATAAGCATCAAGGCGGGATATTATATTTTGGCCTTAGAAATAACGGCAGAGTTATTGGACAGACTGTTTCTGAAAAGACCCTGCGGGACATTTCTAAAGCGATTGCCGAGCATATCGAGCCTAAAATATATCCTATTGTTGAAAAAGTAATTCTGGATAATAAACAATGCGTTCGAGTAGAATTTAACGGCCAAACCATTCCTTATTTTGCGCAGGGGCGTGCTTATATCCGTGTCGGAGACGAAGACAGAAAATTATCCGCAAAAGAGTTAGAAAATATAATTTTAGAGAGGCACCGCAAAAATATTTCGTGGGACACAGAGATTTGTAAAAAGGCCGTGCTTCAGGACATTAGCATTGAAAAGCTAAGAAAATTTGTCAAAATGGCCAAAGCAACTTATGCGTCTCAAAAAAATTCTTTGGAAAAATTAAATTTACTTGCTGGTAAAAGTTTGTTAAACACCGCATTGCTGTTTTTTGGTAAAAATCCGGCAAGATTTTTCCCCGGCGCTAAATTAAGATGCGCGGTTTTTGGCGCCCAAAATACCGCGTCCATTATTGATCGCCAGGAATATTGCGGAGATGTGCTTTATTTGATTGAACGAGCCCAAGAGTATATTTTAAAGAATATACATGTCGGCATGAAAATAGAAAGTTTGTCTAGGGAAGACGTCCCTGAAATAAACAAAGAGGCTTTGCGGGAAGCTGTTATTAACGCTTTTTGTCATAGAGATTACCGCGAGCATGATGCAGTGAATATTGCCGTATTTAAAGATCGTGTGGAAATTAGGAGTCCGGGCGGATTGTATGGCGGACTGACTCTTGCCCAGATAAAGGAAGAGTCTGTGTCCAAAAGACGCAATGAGTTGATTGCGGATTTATTCCATCGAATAAATTATGTAGAAAAATGGGGGCGCGGTATACCATTGATTTTAGCCAAAGAACCAACTGTTCGATTCAAGGAAGTGGCGGGCATTTTTATCGCGGTATTTCAAAGAAAATATTATTTGGAACAAGCGGAAGCCGGCTTGGAAAAAGCAAGAAAGCGCGGTAAAAAAACTACCCTGAAAACTACCCTGAAAACTACCCTGAAAACTACCCTGAAAATTATTAGGTTAATTAAGCAAAATCCGCAAATTACCACCACGCAATTGGCTGAAATGCTGGGGTTGAGCCTTGATGGAACAAAGTGGAATCTAAAAAAATTAAAGGAGCAGGGCAAGATTCGGCGTGTTGGACCGGATAGAGGCGGTCACTGGGAAGTGTCAAATATTTAACTATCCCTCTCCTCCGTCCGTACCCTCGCCGCAAACTCCGCTGACGGCAAAATCTGTATACCTCGATCTTAAAGCGTGTTGATTATGCGCAGATTGGTATAGCATTTCCAACTGAACACGGTTTGGACTGCTGCCGCGGCTTGTCCGGTTTTGTTAAACCATGCTATCATCTCCCTGCCATATGGAGGAAAGTCGCTCCTGCGTAAGTAGGCGCGTTAACCGGTGCGAATCCGGCGCTGTCCCGCAACTGTGAACAAGTCCGCGAAATAAACAAAAATTATTTTGCCTAAACTTGCTAAGTCAGAATACTCAATTTGGCTAATATATTATCCCGCGGAGGAAAACCATGAAAAAATTTTTGGTATTGTGCTGTTTTGTTTGCGGTTATGCATTTTCCCAAATTTATGAAACGGAAGGAATTACAGTAGTCGGCAAGCGGCTCTATGACGGCTCGCTGCAGACCGGCTATTACGGCGCCGCGCAGATCATCACTTCGGCGGACATTACCGCCGTCGGCGCGCTGACCGTACCGGATGTTTTGCAAAAATACGGCGTGGCCAAATACAGCAATGCCACGGGCAGTCCGCTGGACTGGACGCTCAATTGGAACGGCTTCAGCAAAGGCGAAGAAATAGTCGTGATTGTGGACGGCGTCAAAGTCAATGAGGCCGATGACAATGTGGTGTACTGGACTAATATTCCGGTGGCGGACATTGAGCGCATCGAGATACTGCCCGGCGCAGGGTCAGCGCAGTACGGCTCTGGAGCTTTTGCTGGCGTGTTAAATATTGTCACCAACAAATCCGCGCAAAAATCTGTCGTGGCCGAAATAGGCACGGACGGCTATGGCCGTCAGGGTTTTACTCTGGGTGATACTTTCGCGGAAAATTTTTATTATCGTTTAAATTTTGACAATCTGGCGGCAACCGGCCAGCGTAAACATTCCGCTTACCGCGACCAGCGGCTCTCCGGAAAACTGGGCTGGTTTAACGATAGTTCGGAATTAAATCTGTATTACAAACTGGCGGATGCGCAGGCCAATTACCCTGACCAATTGACCGCCAAGGAAATTCTCGACAACCGCCGTCAGGCTATTGCGCCGGACAGCAGAGACATAGACACCGATCAGACCAATCTAGAATATCTTGGTCGTCTGGGTGCGGACTGGACTTATGTGCTGAATTTGGGCTTGAAAAACAGGACAGTTAAATATGATACTGTAGGGCGCGGTGGAGATGAGACGATTATCCGTGCTAATGAAAATAGTCATAGTTATTTGGGGCAATTGACATATAAAAACAAATTGACTTTTGGTTACGATTATCGTTTGGCAAATATTCGCTCCAAAGATTACGGGACAGATAGTTACGATGCTTTCTACGTTCCTATAATAGTGGATATCAACGAGAAAACGGCGGATATTTCTGCGACCAAAGGCGAATATGCGCCTTATATTCAATATTTTGACCGCTGGGGCGCTGTATACTGGCGGTATGGCGCGCGCGAGGACAGTGTGGATTATGTGCAGACGGATAATTTTAATAAATCTGCTGAACGTAAAACTAAAAAATTTTCCAAACGCGCGCACAATGGTGAAGTTGGCGTAAACTTTTTGAACGACTGGCAAACTTATTTTAGTTACGGCGAGGCGTTCAAAGCCCCAGGCTTTTCTTATTTGTTTGGCTCATGGGGCGCTAATGAAAACCTTTCCGCGGAGCTGGCCAAAACCCAGACTGCAGGCCTGCGTTGGCAGAATACTTATACCAATTTTAACTGGAATGTTTTTAACACGCTGGTCGATGATGAAATAATTTGGGTGTGTACTGATCCTGGTATGGGAGATGGTATAAATCAAAATGCCCAGAAAACCAGACGCGACGGTTTCAATCTGAATATTGAGCAAAAACTAAATGCGGAATGGCAGATTTTTACCAACTATAACTATACTAAAGCCAGATTTATAGATGCTACAGTCACAGATTGGAATACTTATCCGTATGAGACTCTCGATTTGTCAGGCTACGCTCTGCCCTTGGTTCCGGAGCAGGTTTATAGTTTTGGCCTGAATTATGTTGTGTCCAATTGGTCACTGTCTGTTATACAAAATTTTGTAGACAAACAATATGCCGACGGAGATTATACTAATGAGTATGATTTTCTTTCGGCCTATTCTTTTGCGGACGCTCGCATTGCTTATAGTCCGTTTGTTGAACTAAATTTGTATCTGAATATTCATAATGTTCTGAATAATATTTATAATACCAAAACTCTGGCTGGCGAGCCTATTTACTATACACCTGCCGACTTGCGTACGGCGGCGATAGGAGCGCAATGGTCGTTTTAGTTTTACTGGGTTTGTGCTCGGTGGTCTCTCTGGCGGTCATTTTAGAGCGGCTGGTTTTTTTCTGGACGCATAAAAAATACACGTCAAAAGCAGCGGAGCGGTATTTATATTTGTTGTCCACAATGATTTCTATCGCTCCGCTTTTGGGCATACTCGGCACGGTCTGGGGCATCATGCAGGCTTTTGGCGGCTATTCTCTGCAAGGCGACATGCAGTCCATTGCCGGCGGCATAGCGGTGGCTTTGCAGACGACAGCGGCCGGTCTGCTCATCGCCCTGACCGATTTGGTTTTTTATAATTATTTTGCGCACAAGGCTGACAATGCACAGTAAGCAACGTCGAATTGTGCACAGTGAGCAGCGTCGAACCGTGCACAAAAATAACTCTCCGCATATCGATTTGGTGCCGCTGCTGGACACGATTTTTTTGCTGCTGTTTTTTTTCTTGTGCGCGGCGCTGCTGCAGTCCAGCAATCTGGCGGCCGGCTTGTCCGCTCCTGGCGAGCAAATAAAAAAATATCACACTATCACTATAACCAAAGATAATGTCAGCGGTCTGGAAGACGGCGGCGCTTTGCCGGTGCTGATCAAAGCTGACGCAGATGTGGATTTCGGACGAGTGAGCGCCGTCCTGCGCCGTTTGCAGGAGCGCAAAGTACAGAAAATAAATTTTGCATTATGACTAAATATTTTTTTATTTCTTTGTTGATCCATTTGTTGGTTCTGGTTTTTTATTTGAACGGCAGGGTCAGCGCAGACTTAAATAACTTTTATTTTGGCCGGCAGTCCGGAGAAAAACCCAGCATAACTATCGGTTTTGGCGCGGCAGCGGCGGAAGCAGCGGACAGCGCAGGTTATGAACTTATCGGCGCGGCGGAGTTGTCCAGTTATGCCAGTCCGCAAAACCGTCCGCCCAAATATCCAGCGCTGGCTTTACACAATCGCTGGCAGGGTGAGGCCGTCCTGCTTTTGAGCATAAATAAAAATGGCGCTTTGGATAGAGTTGATTTAGTGAAGTCTTCCGGTCACCAAATTTTGGACCAAGCCGCTTTGCTGGCGGCACAGGACTGGCGGTTTCAGAGTCTGCGGCGCGGTATTCAAGTTAATTTTCCGGTTAAATATGTTTTACAAAATTGACCATTTCTTGATTGAACAATAGCAGTCAAGTGGTTGACATTCTATATCGATAGTGTTATAGTAAGACAAGAGGTGCATCGATGAGTACAGTGACGCTTTCCAGTAAATATCAAGTAGTTATTCCTAAAGAAGTGCGGAAAGATGCTGGTTTACAGGCCGGAGCGATTTTAGAAGTGTTGGTTTATGGCCAGCGCATAGAGCTTGTGCCGCTGCAGCCTTTGTCAAATTTAAAAGGTATTTTTAAAGGCCTGAATACAGAAATTTTGCGAGAAAAAGAAAGACTATGAATAATATAGTGGATTCTTCTTGCTGGCTGGAGTATTTAGCCGGAACAAAGGCCGGCGAACAAGTAGCGGATATTCTGGCGGAAACGAATACCTTGTTTGTGCCTGCGATTACTATCTATGAAGTTTTTAAAAAATTGCTGCTGGAAACCGATGAAGACAAAGCTTTGTTTGCGGCGGCGCACATGAAACAAGGCCGGGTGATAGACCTAGATACGGAACTGGCTTTACTGGCTGCCAAACTCGGCCGGGAGCATCAACTGCCGCTGGCGGACAGCATTATTTACGCTTCTGCGCGCAAGTACAATTGTGTTTTGTGGACGCAGGATAAACATTTTAAGGGTTTAGAATCGGTGCATTATGTGACTGGCGGGACAAAATCACCGCTTTTTAAACGCAGCGTACAAAATTCAACATTCCGCCGGGCATAGGAAAGTTCAATTGTTGCTGGGAATTTGTAAATACAAAGAATTATCTCGTTTGGCGTGCAGAATACGGTAAATTCGAATAGTTTTAGCGGCAGAGAAAACTTTATAAAACACCAGATAGTCTTCCACGGTTATTTTCCGGTATTGTTTGTTGTGCTCCGGATACATATAAGGAGTTTGCGCGATATTGGTCAGAATATTGTCCAGAGAATCAAGGAGTTTTTTAATTTTATTCGTTCCGGCATAGTAAACGCAAATATCGTCCAGGTCTTTTGCAGCGCGCCAAAGAATTTTTATAGCATAAACTGATTTAGGCATTGTATTTTTTGCGTAATTTGCGGATTACAGTTTTGTAATCCAACCATTTGGCTGTTGGTTTAGCTGCCTCTGCTTCCGCTTCACGCAGTTTTTCTGCCACGTATTTATAATGAGTATACTCGGCAATCTCGGTATAATCCTCAAAATTTATTAACACTGCCGCTCCGCGCCCGTGCTTGGTGAGAATGACCTGGCCGTGATTGTCCAACAAGGATTCCACTTGAGGATAATTGTTGCGCAAATCCCTTACCGGACGAACATGAACATCCCGCATAGAAAACCCCTTTCTGGAATCAGTATTGTATCATAATTTTGATACAAAATTCAACATTCCGCCGGCGCGGATAATTGCGCTATCTCTGTCTGACAGATCGTAGGTTAATTCTATGCGAATATTGAGCGGCTTGATATCCGCGAAAATGTTTTTTTTGTTTTGCAAAGCGGAGCTGATGTCAGCGATCTTTAACTCCGCGCCCTGCGTGAGTTTTGCATAATCCGCAGGTTCGGCAAAAGTCAGCGGCAAAATGCCGAAATTGATGAGATTGGCTTTGTGAATGCGCGCAAAAGATTTGGCGATGACTGCCTTGACGCCCAGATACATCGGCGCTAACGCGGCGTGTTCGCGCGAAGAACCCTGCCCGTAATTTTCGCCGCCGACAATGAAGCCGCCTTTTTGCTCCAAAGCGCGTTTGGCAAAATCCGGGTCGAGACCGGCAAAAACAAAATTGGCGATAGCCGGCACATTGCTGCGCAGCGGCAGAACTTTGCTGCCCGCGGGCATGATGTCGTCAGTCGTGATATTGTCGCCGGTTTTGAGCAGGACTGTGCCGGTCAGGTCTTTGGCCAGCGGCTCGCGTTTGGGACAGGGCTTGATGTTGGGGCCGCGGATAATTTCCGTGGCGGGATTTGGTTCTAGCGTCATGCTGTCGTCAATGCTGAACTGTTCCGGCGGCGTAAATTTGGGCGGTTGCAAACCTAAAGCGCGCGGGTCGGTCAGTCTGCCGGTCAGCGCGGTCGCGGCGGCAGTTTCCGGCGACACCAGATAAATACCGGCGTCTTTAGTGCCGGAGCGTCCCTGAAAATTGCGGTTATTCGTGCGCACCGACACGCCGCCGCTGTTCGGCGCTTGTCCCATGCCGATGCAAAAACCGCAGGCGGCTTCCAGTATGCGCGCGCCGGCGGCGACGATGTCAGCCAAAGCGCCGTTTTGCGCGAGCATTGTCAATACTTGTTTAGAGCCGGGCGCCACGCCCAGAGAAATATCCGCGGCGATTTTCCGGCCCTGGAGCATATGGGCGACAGTCATCAGATCTTTGTACGATGAATTGGTGCAAGAGCCGATCAGTACTTGATCGACTTTGAGGTCTTTTAGCTCCGAAACTTTTTGGACAATATCCGGCATGTGCGGACAGGCGGCCAGCGGCTCCAGCGCGGACAGATCGATATTTATTTCCGTGTCATACACAGCGTCTGCGTCGGCCAGTATTTCCTGCCAGTCCGCCGCGCGATTTTGCGCCTGCAAAAATTGTTTGGTCGCCGCGTCGGACGGAAAGACGCTGGTTGTCGCACCCAGCTCCGCGCCCATATTGGTGATCGTGGCGCGTTCCGGCACGGAAAGCGTTTGCAGGCCGCCGCCGCTGTATTCGATGATCTTGCCCACGCCGCCTTTGACAGTGAGCAGTTGCAGGACTTTTAAGATAATGTCTTTGGCGGAAACAAAGGGCGGCAATTGGCCGGTCAAATTGATTTTCACGATTTGGGGCATAGTCAAATAAAAAGGCTGTCCGGCCATAGCGCAGGCTACGTCCAGTCCACCCGCGCCGATAGCGATCTGGCCGATGCCGCCGCCTGTCGGCGTATGCGAATCCGAGCCGAGCAGCGTAGCGCCGGGTTTGCCGAAACGCTCCAGATGCACTTGATGACAGATGCCGTTGCCCGGCCGCGAAAATTTGACGCCGTATTTAGCCGCGACGGTCTGCAAATAACGATGATCGTCCATATTCATAAAATCATTTTGCAAAGTGTTGTGATCGACATAGCTGACAGACAGGTCGGTTTTGACCCGCGGTATGTCCATCGCCTCGAATTGCAAATAAGCCATCGTGCCGGTCGCGTCCTGTGTGAGCGTTTGGTCGATGCGTATAGCGATAGGCGCGCCGCGCTCCAGCCGGCCCTCAACGAGATGTTTGGCGATTATTTTTTCTGTTACTGTGCAGCCCATGCGGGTAATTATAGGATAATTTTGCTATAATATGTATATGCGCAATTTGGCTAACGTTATCCAAAAACTAATCGACAAAAATACTTTTCCGCAAAAAGACGCGGCGGAAATCATGGAGCATATTCTTTCCGGCAAATGCTCCGATGCTGAACTGGGCGCGTTTTTGATCGCCATGCGTTTGAAAGGCGAGGACCTGACCGAACTGCTGGGTTTCGCGCAGGCTGCGCGCCGGCACGCCGTCAAGATCAAAGCGCCGGCCGCCGGGTTGATCGACACCTGCGGCACGGGCGGCGATTTGCAGGACACTTTTAATATTTCCACGCTGGCGGCTTTTGTGGCGGCGGCGGCCGGCGCGCGGGTGGCCAAACAAGTTTACGCCGACCCGGACTGCGGCTGCAGTTCGCGGCAGGTGCTGGCTAAGCTCGGCGTCAATATCGAGCTGGCGCCGGAAAAAATTCTCAAACTGCTGGCCAAAACCGGACTGACTTTTTTGTATTTGCCGCTTTTTCAGCCGTGCCTAGCGCAGTTGACGCGCGTCAGCAAACAGATCGGCGTGCTCAATCTGCTGAATACGCTTTTTCCGCTGATCAATCCTCTGCGTTTGTCCGGCCAAAGTCTCGGTGTTTTCAATGAGCCAATGACCACGCTGCTGGCCGGCGTGCTGCGGGCGCAGGGTATCAAGCGCGCTTTTGTTTTTCACGGCGTGGAAGGCCTCGACGAGATTTCCATCACCGCCAGCACGCGCATTTCGGAATTGCGCAATGGTCTTATCAGCACCTATATTTTTACGCCGGAGCGTTTTGGCCTGCAGTCAGCTTCGGTTTCCACGCTGCATTGCGACAGCGCGGCGGACAGCGCGCAGATCTGCAGAGTAATTTTGACCGGCCGCGAGGATTCGCCGCGCGCTGACGTTGTCGCTTTGAACGCCGCCGCCGCGCTGGTTTGCGCCGGTCTGACCAAAGACCTTGAATCCGGTTTTCAAAAAGCCAAAGAAGTCCTGCATAAAGGCCTGGCTTATAAAAAACTGGAAGAAGTTGCCGCAACTGCTCAATCTTTAACAAAAAAACAGAAAAAAGTGGCGCGTCTGCTCAAAAATAAACGCAAATCCCGCCGCTAAAGGCCAAAAACTTGGCATAAAACCTGTAATTATCCTCTGGAATTAGCAATGGGGGGATTTTCATGAACAAAGCGGAAGCGCAAATGCGTATCAAGCTGAATATCAATCGTTTGTTCGACGGCGGCAAATTGCTGGTGTCGCGCGATGATTACACGGACAATGCGAATTACGAATATATGGAAAACAATGAAAAGTTTTACAAACTGGCCGGACTGATCCGCTAGGTAATAGGCTAAAAAGGGGTTGAGGGTTATGCGGAAAATCAACGACAAGGCTAATTACAAAAAGGCCAAAGTGAAAGAACTGCCGCGCACTGTGCAGGACGACAATGGTTTTGTGCGCATCGATCCGCGCTATCTGGCCAACGCCTGAATTGTCTGAATTTAGCGACTTTAGTGACTTAAAATGTTATCGCCCTGACCATAGCCGAGCTGCAAAGCGTGCGGCGCGGAAATTGCTTCCTCTTGCGCTGACCAGCGGTGCTGATATTTCAAAAAATCTCCAGCGCGGGTCTTGCCGCCGATAGTTGTGGTGTAAAGCGTTTTGCCGGCTTTAGCGCCGTATTCCCGGCCGTTAACGACAATGCCGCGCTTGGGAGCGTAAGCGCGCACTTCCAGCCCGGCCGCGCCGTCCACCTGCGTGAGCAGTGAGTCTATGCCGAAAATCAACTGATCGTTTTCCGTGCCGATATAGATTTTGGTATTGGCGTTCAGTATGGCCAAAACGAGGATAATTAATAGTAAAATTCTTTTTTTCATAACCGCGCTTCCTAACTTTAGCTGTTTTCTCTATAAATATATCGTAAGTTAGCGCCGCTTGTTTCATTTTTGGCAATATTTTTGTGCTAGGCATGAGAGATGGTAACCCCCTGGGGCAACAGATAAATACCCAGAAAGGTCAGGATTATGCATGGCGGAAAAAGCCCGAATAACCTTGAGATTGTGGTCTTCCATCAACACTACAGGAA
>BGZN01000009.1 GCA_003864455.1 Candidatus Termititenax aidoneus
GTTCTTTATGGTTAAGTCCATTCCAAATGTCCCCTACATAAAAATCTAACTTCCTGCTGTGCATCGTATTCGGGCTAAATCTGAAACACGGGTATATCTTGCCGTTGATACTCAGGCACGGCATTGACCCAGAACCGCACCAACCCTTGTCCGGGTCGCGCATTGGCATACCTATGCCAAATCCCTTGTCAAACATTGAGACATGCAGGTCATGGCGATGGTCGAGTATATAGGTAATAGATTTCTCCATTTCTCTGTCGAGTAAATCTAAATCGTCCTGTGTTAAGTGCATGTCCTCAAAAATAAAGTTTATGTTTATATGCTTTAATCTCATCTCCTCATGCAGGAATTTTATCGATTTGGCTAAATAAGGTATCGTGTCTTTATTACACGTAGCTTTAGTAGCCACGTTATCTATTCCATGCCACTCCAGATACCAATCCCACCATTTCTGTATATCTTTCATTGTCCCCCGGCCGTCTTTATGTATACGATTCTTATCGTGTATCTCCGGACAACCATCTACCGATACACCTATCGAAAGATTGTCTTTATACTTCATCATAAAATCCCTTACTTTCTGGTCTTCAAACAATGTCCCATTGCTGGAAATAGAGGCTCTCCAGCGGTACGCCCATTTGTGATTCATTGTTATTGCCTTGTACTGATAATACGTCAGTATTTTATCCAGCAATTCCGGCGTCATTAACGCGTCTCCGCCGATAAAATCTATTATTAACCCTTGTTGGAGTATCCACTCGCTATCCGTACCTTTGGCGTTTATCGGGTCTTCATCCTCTAAGATTATGTCCACAAACTTTTTAGCGTATTCAAAAGGCAAATCCCCAGGCTTCTTATCCACCTCATAACAATATTTACAACGTAAATTACAATCCTCCGTTACCTGGAACGTAACACTCAATCCCTCATAATTCTTGATAGCTGGTATCATGTTCTAAAATTCTCCCCTGTTTTCTCGCAGAGCGAATATCTTTGCCCTCGCGTATCGCAACAACCGGTCGCTGAGCTTGGGACGGTGAGCTTGCGGTCATCGAGCGAAGTCGAGATGCCGAACCGTCGAAGCGACACAACATGTTCTCCCTTCGCTTTACATTGT
The DNA here is from genome assembly GCA_003864455.1 of Candidatus Termititenax aidoneus. Lineage (GTDB taxonomy): Bacteria > Margulisbacteria > Termititenacia > Termititenacales > Termititenacaceae > Termititenax > Termititenax aidoneus. The sequence goes on from BGZN01000009.1 coordinate 1,118, forward strand.
CCGGCAAAATATTTCCGGCGCGGCAATCCGCTATTCATTTATAAACAGCTTGCTCGTATTAAAATCCACCCGCAGCCTCGTTTGCTCTACTCCGTACCGCCGTGCCAGATCCCGCCAGAAATACTCCTGCAAATATTGCGCGTCCGCACAGGCAAACATCGCCTCACGGAAATATTTATCCGCCGCGGTTTTTGGCGCGTTCGCAGGTATCGCGTTCGCGCGCAGCGCTTGTTGAGCGCAGGTTGTTTTATTTATGGCAATCTCCAGACTGCGTATATCATCGCGGGTCAGCACAGCGAGAGTTTTCATACCTACGTCCCCGCCGCTTGATTGGCTTTACTGCCCGGAGTTTTTACAACAGACGGATAGGGTTCATATCGGCTTGTTTCCGCACAGCCATTAAAACAACTGCTGACACAGCCGTCATAACAATTATTCCGGCAGTCTGCATTGCAATTTAGATCACACGCCGCGTCGCAGGTCTGCGAACAGCCAACCGCGCAGCTCACCCCGCAGCCCAAAGCACAAGCCTCGCCGCAACTGCCGGCACAACCCTCGCCGCAGCCCTGCATACAGGCCGCGCCGCAGGCTTCAGCACAAGCTGTCCCACAACGCTGCGCGCAGGCCGCGCCGCAGGCGTCAGCGCAAGCTGTCCCACAACGCTGCGCGCAGGCCGCGCCGCAGGCGTCAGCGCAGACCTCACCGCAGGCAAGCCCGCACTCAAAACTGCACCGGCTTTCACAATTACTCGGGCCGCAAGATCCTTTACAGGTCGTGGAACAGCCAGCATCACAGGCTCCACCGCAGCCTACCTCGCACTTCGTAAGACAACCGCCGGAACAGTTAGCAATACATTTAGTTATACAGCTTGTGCTGCACAGCGCATCACATGCGCCGCCGCAACCCACCGTGCAAGCCAACCGGCAGCCTCTGTCACAAACAGCGCCGCAGCCGGCCACGCATGCCTCGCTGCACCCACCATCGCAGGCCGTCCCGCAGCCGCCGCCGCAATTCGCAACACAATCATTACCACATCTGTCTCCGCAGCCGATGCTACAGCTTGTCGAACAACTGCCAGAACAATCTTCGGTGCAAGCTCCGCCGCAGGTAGAACCGCACACTGCGCATTGAGTACCACAACTTGCTGTGCAAGTGCTGCAGGTATTCTTTGCCCCGACATGGCAGGCATCGCCGCAACCACTGGTGCAATTGCCGCCGCAGCTACCAATACATGATGCGCCGCAAGCTCCGCCGCAATAACCCTGACAGTAGCCGCCGCAAGTAGCATGTGTACATGCATCATAGCAATCACGGCTACAATTATTACCACAGTTACCCCAACAACTATCACAAGAACTACTCCCCAGGTGCGCACTACTCCCCCTACCCCCATGAGAACCACCGCAATCCCCTCTGCAGGAGCTGACACCGCAGGCGTCTTTACAGCTAAGAGAACAGCTTCCAGAGCAGGTTAACCCGCATCCGGACTGGCACATCGTGGAACAGGCTGTCTGGCAGGCCCTCCCGCAGCCAACACTGCAATCATTCCGGCATCCCAGATTGCAAGCGCTCCCGCAGTCCACGCTGCAGACCACGCCGCAGCCCCCGTCGCAGGCTCCGCCGCAAGCGCCTTTACATGCCGAGAGACATTCGTCTCCACAGTTAGATCCGCAAGCTTTCGCACAATCCCTGCTGCAGCCTCCGTCGCAGTCTCCACCGCAAGCGTCCTGGCATACCGAATAGCAGTATTCCATGCAGGTCTGCCCGCAATCCGTTGTGCAAACCTCCTTGCAGTTTCCCGTACAAGCTGAACCGCAGTCCGCCTCGCATGTCTTTCCGCACTTCTCAGCGCAAGTGTCCCCGCAGTCCGCCTTGCATGTCTCTCCGCACTTTTCAGCGCAAGTGTCCCCGCAGTCCGCCTTGCATGTCTCTCCGCACTTTTCAGCGCAAGTGTCTCCGCAAGTCATACGACAGGCCAAGCCGCAGCTGCTGGTGCAGGTAGCCGCGCCGCAGCTCGCCGCGCAGTCCGCCACGCAGCCCTCGCCGCAGGCTCTTCCGCACGCTGATGTGCAGCCGCCCATACAGCGCGCGTTATTCAGCGCGTCGTCTATGACCTGCCTGACCTCTTCTAGATGTTTGGCTCTGAGTTTGGTAGACAGGGCTGCTATATTTTCACCCCAGGGAAAAACAGCGCTGTTGTTATAGTTGACCAGACCAATTGTCGCGGCACGCAAAGTCGTGATCTGGCTGGCCTCTATTTTGGTCTCTCTAGGTACTGCATTCTTAAGAGTATCCAACAATATCTTTACAGCTAAAGCTGTCGCTTTCGCGGACAACTGAGTAATGTTTGTGCCGGATATTTCAGGAGCTACTCTGTGTTCGTATTCTTTTTTAAGATTTGCTGCTGTTTGATTGTAATCCGCCGCATAAGCTTCGTGGCCGGATAAATAATTTTGTTTTACAGCTAGAACCGCGTCTGTTGTCGGTGTTTCACCGGCCGCCGGTTCGCTGTCCGGCAGGTTATATTTGTAACGCGCCATACATATTCCCCCTTTGTTTACATTTAGTTCTTAACTAACAGACAATATATTATATATTGAATATTTGATTTGTCAAATATTAAATATTGAAACTATTATATGTTAAAGAATATTCGATAAAAGATATACTAAAAATATGAATGATATCAAACAGTTGAAAGAACACATCGGTCAGCGGCTGAAAGATTTAAGGATTAACAAAGGCTTAACGCTGGAAGATATTTGTTTTGAGTTGGATATTTCTTTCTCCAGTTATTTATACATAGAAAAAGGAACACGCCATACGCCGCGGCTGGAAATGCTTTGCAAACTCGCGGACTTTTACGATCTGCCGGTCAATTACTTTTTTCAGGATTATTCGCCGCAACACCAGCCGCAAAAAAATACTTTGGAGAAAAGACTGCTGCTTGATTTCCGCAGACTGACTGCCGATAAAAAAAATCTAGCCCTTCGCGTCTTAAAAGTCCTGCCCTGAAAACTAACAGTCCTTATAGATCAACCCCAGTTCCTCGCCCTGCGGCACGCCAAAACTAGAAATGCTCTGCAAGTTGGCGGATTTTTACGGCGTGCCGGTGGATTATTTCTTTCAGGATTATCCGCTGGTTAACCGGCGGCCTTTGTCGCAGCGCAATATTGCCGAAAGAAAATTATTATCCGGGTTCCGCAAATTAAATTCCGATAAAAAGAATCTAGCCGTGCGCGTGCTGAAAGTGTTCGGGCGGGATTAACGGCGGAATTTTGGCAATACAGAAGTCGTAAATATTTTGCGCTTTTTGTATGGCGCTTTTGGCGCTTAATTCATCGGTTTCTAATTCATTGGGATACCGGGCCGAAATTCCATAGGGTGTTAAATCCTTACAACTACTAATAATGGTTTCAAATGAACTATCATATTCCGCACACAATCTACATAATTCCGGCAAATTATGTATCTTCGGCGGCTCCACATCTTTCCAAACCAAAAATCCCTTTAAGGCTTTTTCCGCGCACTGTTGGCAATGATAGCAGGCTATTTCTATTTGTTTAGGCCATAAATCTTCAAATAAGTGTTTGGCAGAAATTAAATCATTGTCGGCGAAGCGGAACCATTCTTTAACGAAATCAATTAGCTCCATACAGGAGGATTCCTTCGCGCGCAATTTTCCGTTCCAGCGTCGGGAAAGCGCTTCTTTCTTTGAAACGGGTTTTATAATTGGCCAAAAAATCTACCGGCTTCCTGATTTCACCGCTAAAATCACGCTCTATTTTCTGCATTGCTTCCAACGGTTTAAGTTTTGAATCGTCAGACAGCACTACATAAAAATCGTAATCGCTATAGGCATTGGGCGCGCCATACGCATACGAACCAAATAAATAAATTCTCTCGGCGGATACGCTTTTCAGTATCGAGTCTCTGACAGCGAGTATTTCGTCATTTACCGCTATATTCTTAGCATCCTCTTTATGCCTGTTTGTCATTTTAACGCCTCTGTTTAATTATACACGAAACCCGCTCAACAGTCCTTATAGATCAGCCCCAGTTCCTCGCCCTGCGGCACGCCAGCTTTATAGACGCGGTCAAAACAGCCCTGGCAAAAACCAAAATCCTGCAGGCCGATAGCTTCGCGCATAGACGCAATCGATAAATAACCGAGTGTATCCGCGCCGAGTTTTTGGCAGATCTCCGGCACGGAATAATTGGCAGCGATGAGTTCGGATTTGAGCGGCGTGTCAATGCCGTAATAACACGGGCTGACGCTGGGCGGCGCTGAAACGCGGAAATGCACTTCCCGCGCGCCGTGGTCGCGCAGCAGCCTGACCAGTTTGGCCGAAGTCGTGCCGCGCACAATAGAATCATCCAGCAAAACGACCCGCCGTCCGTCCAGCACTTCCGGCAGAGGATTGAGTTTGAGCCGCACGCCCAGCTCGCGCATACTTTGCGACGGATTGATAAATGTGCGCCCGACATAGCGGTTTTTGATCAAGCCGGCCTCGTAGGGAATCCCCGACGCTTTGGCAAAACCAACCGCCGCCGGTATGCCGGAGTCCGGCACCGGTATCACTACATCAGCATCAACGGGGTGTTCCCGGTACAGCAGTTCTCCGAATTTTTCGCGGGCTTTGTAAACATTGCGCCCTTCGATATAAGAATCCGGACGGGCAAAATAAATATATTCAAAAACGCACAGCGCCGAGGGTTTCGTGTCGTCATATATAATAGAAGTCACCGCGTCAGCGGTCAGCGTAATGATCTCGCCTTTGCGGACTTCGCGCACGAGCGCCGCGCCGGTAATATCCAGCGCGCAGGATTCCGAAGCCAGTACATAACCGCCGTCATTGGCCAGCGCGCCTAAACACAAAGGACGAATGCCGTAAGGGTCGCGCATACCTATAATCTGGCCGCGGGTCAGCACCACCAGCGCAAATGCGCCCTTGAGTTTGGGCGCGATAGCGGTCAGGGCGGCTGCGGCGTCGCCCTGGTAATTTTTGGCCAGCAGCCGGCCGATAATTTCCGAATCTGAAGACATTTGCAGTTCGACACCGCCGGCTTCCAGTTCGGCGCGCAATTCCGCCGTATTGACCAGATTGCCGTTATGCGCCAGCAAAGCGGTTTCTCCGCCGGGCAGCGGCACCACGATTGGCTGGGCGTTCTTGATCTGCGACGCACCGGTCGTCGAATAACGCACATGGCCGATTGCCTGGCGTCCCGGCAGGCTTTGAATAATATTTTCCGTGAAAACCTGCGGCACCAGCCCCATACCTTTGTGATAATGCACCGCGCCTCTGTCGTCGAGCGTCGCGATGCCGGCGGACTCCTGACCGCGATGCTGCAAAGAATACAGGCCAAAATAAGCCAACTTGCTGGCTTCGCACTGTCCGCCGATAATCCCGAATACACCACACATATTATTTCTCGCTCAAAAGTTTTGGTATCGCGCTGTAATATTTATCCGCCATTTTAGCCACGGGCAGGTCGATCAATTTTTCGCCGTCCACAGTCATAGTAAAATTTCCAGCCTGCACTTTGCCGACTGACTGCGCAGGCACAGCATATTTGGCCGCCAATTTTTGAAAAGCAGAGAGTTTGTCCGGAGCAACGCTTACAACAGCCCGCGCCTGTGTTTCCGCAAACAGCAAAACATCCAGCCGCAGTTTACCGGACATGAGCTGCACTTCCGCGCCCTGACCGGAAACGATAACTGATTCCGCCAGCGCGACGAGCAGTCCGCCTTCCGAGAGATCATGCGCGCTGTTTAGCACACCTTGCTCGATACTGTCGATCAAAAATTCCTGCAGGGCTTTTTCCTGGCGCAGATCGACGCGCGGCGGCAGACCGGCTTCCATATCGTGCCGCAGCTTTAAATATTCCGTACCGCCGATCGCATTGCGCGTCCGGCCGATTTGAAAAATCAAATCGCCAGCGTTTTGAAACTGCATAGTGATCCGCGGCGTGTCCGGTTCGATAACTCCGGCCAGACCGATCACTGGCGTCGGGTAAATCGGACCAAGCGAGGATTCATTGTACATGCTGACATTGCCGGAAATTATCGGCGTGTCAAAAGCGCGGCAGGCATCAGCAATGCCCTGGCAAACTCGGCGCATGCTCCAAAAATTTTCCGGCTTTTCGGGATTGGCGAAATTCAAACAATCTGTGGCGCCGAGCGGCCGCGCGCCCACACAGGCCAGATTGCGGACGGCTTCAGCCACGGCCGCAGCTCCGCCGGTGTAAGGGTCAAGATAGGCGTAACGTGCGTTGCAATCCGTGGTCAGGGCGATCTTTTTGTCCGAACCTTTTAGGCGGAGCACGGCGGCGTCCGCCGCCCCCGGCGCCACTACTGTATTGGTCTGCACCATGTGATCGTACTGTTCGTAAACACAGCGTTTGCTGGCGATATTCGGCGCGGCAAGCAAAGCCAGCAGCGTTTCTTCCGCTTTGTCTCTGGGCAGATCCGGCAAAGTTTCGATTTTCACTTTTTGCACTTCTTTCAAATAATACGGTTCGGCTTCCTCACATTCGTACACCGGGGCATCGTCGGCCAGCGACCGCGCCGGCACTTCAGCCACTATTTCATTTTGAAAAATACAGCGCAGTTTGTCGCCCTCGACAATTTCGCCGATCTCCATCGCGTGCAGTCCCCAGCGGCTAAAAATATCGTAAGCGCTTTGCTCCCGGCCTTTTTCGACAATCACGACCATACGCTCCTGCGACTCGGACAGCAGCATTTCGTAAGGCGTCATATTTTTTTCGCGCTGTGGCACTTTGTCCAGATAAAGGTCGATACCGGAATTGGAGCGGCTGGCCATCTCGCTGGTGGAAGAAGTCAGCCCCGCCGCACCCATGTCCTGCATACCGACCACAATTCCAGTTTTCACCAATTCCAGGCAGGCTTCCAGCAAAACTTTTTCCTTGAAAGGATCGCCGACCTGCACCGACGAACGCTTTTCTTCGGTCTTTTTGGAAATTTCGACCGAAGCAAAAGTCGCGCCGTGAATGCCGTCGCGTCCCGTGTCCGCGCCGACGTACAGCACTTTGTTGCCCAAGCCGGCCGCTTTGCCGCGCACGATCGGTCCGTACAATTCATCGACCGGCTCGCCGCCGGACTGCACCACGCCGACGCACATCGCGTTGACCAAAATATTCGTGCCGTAAGAATCCGAAAAATAAATCTCGCCGCCGACCGTCGGCACGCCGATGCAATTTCCATAACCGGCGATGCCACCCACCACGCCGTTGAAAAGATAATTCATGCGGGGATTGTCCGGCCCGATGCTGCCGAAACGCAGAGAGTTGAGCGACGCGATCGGCCGCGCGCCCATCGTGAACACATCGCGGATAATACCGCCCACGCCGGTCGCCGCGCCCTGATACGGCTCGACCGCCGAAGGGTGATTGTGCGACTCGATTTTAAAACTCAAAGCCAGGCCGCCGCCGATATCCACAATGCCGGCGTTTTCGCCGGGACCTTGCAGCACGTATTTGCCGGTCGTTGGAAATAATTTGAGCAGCGGTTTGGAATGCTTATAACTGCAATGCTCCGACCAAAGCACCGAATACATACCCAGCTCCGCGATAGAGGGGTGGCGGCCAAGAATTTTTTTGATGCGGCTGTATTCGTCGTCGGTCAGACCGTGTTCCCGAATGACCTCTTTGCTAAAAGTTTTGGTGTCCGCGATAGTCCGGTTAAAATTAAAATCCAAACGTCCGCTCCCGTATCCGCGTCGAAGAAATATCCCGTCCGGCGTCTTCGATCAGATAAATTTGGTCTAAAAACTTTTCCTGCTCCGCAAACATTCGCTCGGTCCGGGCAAAAACACAGCCCGGGCGAAAAACCACAATGAAACGCGTCAAAGCCAATAATTTAGCCGATTCTTTCCAACTGAATATTTTCTCGAACGCATCGATGCCGATTATATAGTACAAGTCAGTGTCTGTAAAATCCGGCTGTTTTTTTAAATATTCGACAGTGTCCACCGCATAAGACGCGCCGCCGCGCTCGATTTCCGCCAGGCAAATGTCCAGATAAGCGTAGGGCTGCAGCGCGCGGCGCAGTAACTCTACGCGCTCCGCCGCGGAATAACGCGGCTGGGCTTTGTGCACAGCTTGATTAAATGGCACAAAATAAATTTTGTCCAAAGCCAACTCACGCCGCGCCAGACACGCGGCGTGAATATGCCCTTCATGCACCGGATCAAACGCGCCGCCGAAAATGCCGAGTTTTTTGGTCATGCCAAAGTATAATACTTTTTACGCCGCCTGAGCCAGCGTTTGACCTATTGCCCAAATTAGGATATAATAAGGTTAGTTTAAGGATAGAAAGAAGTAATAAATTATGCCGCCGATATTAACTAAAGCTCTACCCATCACGGAGCTGAAAAAAACTAACGAGATTTCCAAATACTGCCATGAGGCAAATGAGCCGGTGATTATCACCAAAAACGGTTACAGCGACCTGATCATCATGAGCGTGGAAACTTTTGAGCGCGAAATGTTCAAGCAGGAAGTCTATGCGAAATTGGCTGAAGCCGAGGCGGAGTATCAGTCCGGCGCGCCGCTGATACCGCACAATAAAGTCCTAAAAGAAATTCGAGTTAAAATAAATGCTCACAAACCACATAAACAAACTAAATAAACCATCGTCGTCTACAGAACGCTCAACGGCAAACGGAATTACGGGGAGTTTGTTTAAGCCATTTTCTTAATATAGACCAGCGTGTAATACGGCGGCAGCACAGCGTTGAGCGTAATCGGAGAACCGCTTCCAGCGGTTTCCGTTTCGGTAATGCCTGTGCCGGCGGCTTGGTTTACGGCGGCAGCTTCTATATTAGTGGCAGTTACCGCCTCGTTGGTGGCGGTCGTCGGTTGATTGGTAGCAGTCGTCGGCTGATTGGTGGCAGCTACAGCGTTATTTACAGCCGTTGTTTCAACATTAGTAGCAGTAGTACCTTGAATGCTGGCATAACCGGTGGAAACGGAAGTAGTACGGCAGATGTGATTTGGATTTCCTTGCAGTGTAACGTCATAGCCATCTGTCTCATCAACACTGTTTTGAAAAGTATGGCTGTGTCCGCTATCAGTATGGCCATGCGCATTTTGTGTATGGTTATGCGGATTCTGTACATGATTGTGTTCATTCTGCGTGTGGCTATGCCCGTCCTGCGTGTGATTATGCGGACTTTGCGTATGATTGTGTGAATTTTGCGTGTGATTGTGGGGGTCTTGAATATGAGTATGTGTTTTATCTGCAATGCTATGTTTATGGCTGGGCAGATTTTCAGCGGTCAGGGTTATACTCTGGGCAACATTGCTCCCGCCGGTCATTCCTGAGGATGCCGCGCCGCGAATAAATTGGTCGATCAAATTCGGTGTCTTGCCGTAAGGCGTGTCGCGCCCGTCGCAGATATACCAGTCGCCGCGTCCGTCTGTCCAACTGCCGTCCATCATTAAAATTGAACCCACCGGAAAAAAAGTCAGATCGAGTATGTCGTTGGCTAGCATTGGTTCGCCTCTTGCTATAGTCATAAAAATACCTCCTTAAACTTTATAGATGTTAACTATTATAGCACATAATTAACAAAACACAATAAAATTTTATTACTAATGTTCAAGGAAGATGCTTGTTAAACAATTAAACTTTTATTAAGGAAACATCAAGATGGAAAAAGAAATCAATAACGCAGACCTAAAAAATTTGTTCAGCCAAAAGCTAAATTGGCTGCATAAAAAACATAAAAAAGGCATAGAGGAAGCCGCGCTAGATTTAAATCTAGACTACGCGCAGTATTACATGCTACTTAAAGGCAAACGCCTGCCGCAACTGCGCACGCTGGTCAACATCAATAAACTTTATGGCTTAAACATGGACTGGTGGTTCAGGGAATTGGATAAAATCAAACCCAAAGACGCGGAAAAACTGGAAAAGAAAATCACCGAATTTGAACTGATTAGCAGTTTTAATAAACTGGATAAAAACGCCCAAGTTGTGGTGCTGCGCCTGCTCAAAAATTATCACAAAGAACGCAAATATAAATAATTTATTATTGCTTGATATATAACACTTTTCCGACACGGTCGATGTGCGCTCTGAGGTCGGGATTTGTAATATGGTCATAAACCAAAACATCAAATTTATACGGCAGCGGCAGTTCATCTAAATCATCGGCAATTAGCGCGCTTCCCTGCCAATCAATTACGCCACGCAAAGCAATATCAATATCTGAATTATAGCGGGCGGCGCCTTTGGCCCGCGAACCAAAAAGCATCGCCTGTCTTACCTGCGGATATTTAGCAAAAACCGCGCGAATTAAATTCAAGGCTTGCCGATCTAATTGTCCCATTATTTTACTGCCCAGAAAGCGTGCAGTTTTACCAAAGCCGGTAAAAAATCGGCCTGTATCTTCCCTAATATCTCAACAAATTTAGCGTGGTCGTAGCAATGCGCCATTGCATTGCGCGCCAACATCATATTGATAAAAATTTGCCCGTCTTCAATGATGCCTAAAGCAAAAGCTTCTTTGATAACAGCGCGCGGGTTGCTTTCTTTTAACACGACCCCGTTTTCCTGCATATAATCTCTTAACGTATTCAAAGCCAATTCATAAGTGTATTCAAACCGCTGGATCGCGCCTTCCTGTTCCAAATCGTTTAGCGAATCGATTGCCCTGCCTTCAATAGCGGAGCGCAACAAACGAATAGCTTCATTATAATTTTGAAATCTCTGCTTCCAGCGGATGTCTTGGTCTGACATACTAAACTCCTTTTATCTATTATACTCTCTCTTTTGCCCAAAATTCAGCCAATTTTTGCGGACAAATAATAATACTTCATTTCGGCGCTATCAACTTCACTGCGGTTTCGGGAAAACATTTGTAATATTCCGCGAGCCAATAAATCAGCTTGACCAGATTTTCGTCAAAATTCGGCGGACTGCTGATTTGCCCGACCGGAATAGTTTTGAAAGCCGGCGGCTCGACCCAACGCAAAACATAACCGGTGTATGGTTTACCGCGCAAAGTCGCTTCCACCGCGCAGCCGATCTCGGTTTCTTCCGGCACGGAATAAGTGTAAATCTTTTTATTGATGTATATTTCCGCAAATTTAGTCATGCCTGGACAGCGGCGGCGACTCGCTCGATAATTCTTGCCGCGATTTGCGTTTTGGGTAGTCTTTCCAGAGTTTCCGCAACGCCGCTTTTGTCCAGCAAAATCACCGTCGCTTCCGCACTGCTCAGCGCGGAAATATCATTGGCGGCAATCAAGTCCAATTTTTTTTCGCGCAGTTTTTGTTCGGCGTTTTTTAGCAAATCCTCGCTTTCCAGCGCAAAACCGACCAGATATTGTTTCTTTTTTTGGCCGGCAAAATATTTCAGCAAATCCTCGGTTTTGGCCAGCTCGATAGTCAATTTTTTCGGAGCGGATTTTATTTTGTTCCGGCTGACCTGTACCGCGCGGTAATCCGACACCGCCGCGGCCATGATCAACGCGTCAGCGTCAGCAAACGCGGCGGCGATTTTTTCTTTTAGGCCCTGCACATCCAGCGCCGCGGCGTCGATATACACCACGTCCGCGCCGGCTTTTTCCGCGGCGTCCTGCAAAGCCAGACCCATTTGGCCGGAAGAGTTATTGGTCAGGACGCGCACCGGATCGAGCGGCTCGCGCGTGCCGCCGCCGGTAATGATAATTTTTTTGCCGCGCAGTTTGGCCGCAAAACCCAGTGTTTCCTGAATTTTCTGCAAAATAATTTTAGTGTCGGGATAACGCCCAGCGCCGGACGCGCCGCAGGCCAGATAACCGGCGGCTGGTTCGATAATCTCAACCCCGTGCTTTTGCAATTTTTGCAGATTTTCCTGCGTGAGCGGATTTTCCCACATGGCGGTATTCATAGACGGGACGATTATTTTGGGACAGCGCGCGGCTAAAAAAGACGCGGTCAAAATATTGTCCGCCAGACCATTGGCTAGTTTGGCGATAGTATTGGCCGTGGCCGGCGCGATGACAAAAAGCGCGGCGTCCTCGACCAGACCGATATGCGGCACCGGCTCGCCGCCAGCGGCAAACTCCGCGGTACAGACCGGTTGACGGGAGACCGCACGAAAAGTTACCGGCGTGACAAATTTCGCCGCGTTTTCGGTCAGCACAACCTGTACTTTGAAATCCTGCTGGCGCAGAGCGCTGACCAGACTAACCGCTTTGTAGCAGGCAATACCGCCTGTGACGCCGACTATAATTTTCCGGCCGCGCATAGGTAAAAACTACTTGTCGCTTTTTTTCTTGGCGCCTTTGGCTTTTTCGATAATTTTCGCGCCCAGAGATTCCGCGGTTTCCGTTTCCGGCGGAGCGATTTCGGCTTTGATTTTGCCGGCGTTGATTTCGTCAAGCGCGATCACCAGATCGGTGTCGTCTTTTTCTTTGCTCAACTCCACCTGCTGCACCGCGCCGTCCTTGAGCTGGCGCGCGCGCTTGGCCGCCACCACCGACAGCATGAAACGATTGTCCAGTTTTTCCAGCACTTCCTCGATCACTATTTCTTTCATCGTCTGCTCTCCTTCTCTAATTTTATTTCCCTGTCGATTATTTTATTTATTTTTTCCACGCAGGCATCCAGTTTGTTGTTGACCACCTGATAATCATACTCTCCGGCTTTCAGCATTTCTCCTCGCATCGTTTCCAGCCGCAGCCGCAGAGTTTCCGGCGTTTCCGTGCCGCGGTTTTTGATTCGCTTGACCAGCTCGGCCTCGCCGGGCGGCAAAATAAAAATCGAGCGCAATTCCTTAAACTGCCGCCGCAGATTGATGCCGCCCTGCACGTCAACCTCAAAAAGCACATTGCGTCCGGAGTCCAGCATTTTGCGCACCTGCGCGCGGCTCGTGCCGTAATAATTGCGGTGCACTTCCGCATACTCCAAAAACTCGCCCGCGGCGACCATTTGCTCAAACACCGCGCGGCTGACAAAAAAATAACTCAAGCCGTCGGTCTCACCGGCACGGGGAGCGCGCGAAGTGTACGATATCGAAACGCTCAAATCCTGCCTGCGGCGTAAAATTTCCTGTATAACCGTACCTTTGCCCACCCCCGAAGGGCCGGATATCACAAAGAGCATTGCCGATTTTAGCACAGGCTCAACTATTTGTTAATTCCAGCAGGACGGTCGCGCCGTCCTTTTTGTAAGCGGTCAGCGTGTACACACCCGAACCGCTGTTCAGACTGTACATGATGCGTCCGGCCTGATCGCTGGCCAAATATTCCTTGCCGGTAAAAGGATTACGGAAACGCTTCAAGCCCAGTTCATTGGCCAACTGCGCCAGCGGCGCGGACTCGCCGTCAGGGTAATAATTGTTGTCCAGATAATAACCCTCGATTTCCGCCTGCACATTGTAGAGCAGAGCGCGCAGGGCCGCTTCTTTGGCCCGATTTTGCGCGCCGGCCAGATTGGGGATCAGGACAGCCGAGAGCATGCCGATAATCGACATCACGACCAACAATTCCATTAACGAAAACGCTTTTTTCATTGCACACCTCCTTTCGTTTGCAAAACTTCTAACTTTTTTGCCAACCTGTTTATAGGCAATACTGCAAGAAAAATGCCAAGTTTCTTTAAATCTTGTGTATAATGTATTGGCTTATGTTAAAAAAATTATGCGCCGTTTTGAGTGTTTTATTTTTATTAACCGGCTGCGACACGTCGCCGCGTAAAATAATTCTCGCGTCCATGGATAATTATCCGGAAATTTTGCGGCAAAAATACGCTTTGCAGGAACGCGGAATATACGACGTGATTTTATCCGACCTGACTATAACCTGGGACACGCCGGCTGAAAAATTGGCGGACAATCGCCGTGTGTTTCGGGAGTTCAATAAACAGCAGCTTTATCCGCACTGGCAAATCGACCTGACGGAAACGCTGCCCAAATGGGACTCCGCTAACTGGGTTGCCGTCAACACTGCGCTGTACAATATAGTCAGCGAGGCTAAACACGCCGGAGTCAAAGGCCTCGTCATCAACACCGCCGCCGGCCGGCTCTGGAATCCGTTGTACAATCCGCGCTACAACAATATTTCGGACAGTCTGGCCGAGCAAATCATTTACCAGCGCGGACGCGATCTTATGCAAGTTATCGAAAACGTTTATCCGCAAATTGAGATCGCCGTGTATCCGGTCGGCGCTTTTGAACGCAGCACCGCCAATTACACTTACTGGCATCATTTCGTCAACGGCCTGGCCAGCATACAACGGCAGCAGCCGGTCAAACTGATTTTTAACAGTCAAAATTTTTATGGCCGTTTCGTCAATACGCCCAACGCGCCGCCGGCCATGCTTGACGCGGCGGATCTGCCGCTAGTGCCGTTGTACAAAATTCCGGAGCGTTCCGGCGCTGAAGAAATTCTCGCCAATATTCAAACGCTGTACGAAAATTATCCGCAGATTATTATACGTGCGCAGTATTCCGCTTTGTAATATAATTCAGCCATGCGCAAATCTTTAATCATTTTATTACTGCTGTTCTGCGGCTGCTCGGCCGGCACCAAACTTGGGCACTGGTATTTGGTCGCTTACGATAATTCGCCTTACGTCGCGGAAGAAGGCGACAAAAGCCTCAAGAAGCTGCAGCAAAACACGCCGGTGCGTTTGATCAAAAATGAAACCGTCGCGGAAACGTTGTTTCTGCTGCCCTGGCGTGTGCTGAAATTGATGGTCACTATCGAACCGCGCGGCAATTGGCTGGTCGAAGACCAAGCCGGCAACCGCGGCTACATGTGGGACAGCGATCTTAAATACGCCGAGGATCAGAAAAAATATTAACTTCCTAGTTCATTTCCGCGCAGGCGGCTGAAACCCAAATTTTTTATTTTTCTGTTTATCCTCTTCATAGCTCAGTCTTTTATTGATAGTCATGTCATTTTGCAATAATAATTTTATTGCATCAAACACGTTTTTAAATTTAACGTCATATTTTCTCTCCAACACGTCCAGTCGGTCTTGTAAATCTCTGTGGCTCAAAAGCATTTTTCTCAGATAATAAAAAGTGCGCATAATTTGAATATTGACACTTATTGCTTTTTTGCTGCTCAAAACACTGGATAACATTGCCACACCCTGCTCTGTAAAAGCGTAGGGCAAATATCCGCCAAAATATTTTTTCGATGGTATCACATTTTGTGATACCATGTTTTTAACCTCCCGATCGGAAAGTCTGAACATAAAATCTTCAGGAAATCTTATTCTATTTCTTTTAACTTGCTGACGCAAAGCTATTGGCTTTACTTCATATAACAAAGCCAGATCTTTATCCAGAATGACTTTTTCTCCTCTAAGTATTAGTATTCTGCTGCTAATTGTATCTACAGAAATCAAATTATTAGTTGCCATTTTAATTTATTCTCCTTTAATTTTTTTTTAAAAATCCAAGCCCGTATAACTGAACAATGGCCGGAAAAAACTCCAGGCCACCAGCGCAATAATGCCGCCGGTAAATAAAAGCAAAGCCGGCTCAAAATAAAAAATAATTTTGTTGATCTTATTTTGATAATCTTGCTTAAAATTTTTCAGCAAATAAGCCAGGCCGCGTGAATAATTGACTCCGCCGCCGATGGTCAGGAGTTTTAATTCCTGCGGCTGGAATAATTCGGCGCGGGAAAGGGACTCGCCCACCGGCAAACCTTTGGCCAGATAAAAATAAACGCGGTTCAAAGCGGACGGCGGCGCGCAGCGCAAATACTCGCTCAAAAAATTGGCCAGCGGAATTCCAGCCCGGTCGGTGATCGCCAGCAAGTTGAGCGTTTGAATAGACTCCAAAGTCTGGCGCAGGCCGGTTTTTTCCAGCAGACGCGCATAAATAAATTTGCCGTTCAGCAAAAGCAAAACCAATCCGCCGAGAAACGCCCATTGCCAAAACGCGGAACTGGCCTGGCCGCCCAGCTCGACCAGCAGGCCATTAAATAAGGGCAGCAGAAAAAAGACAAAAGCCAGCAGCATCAGCAGCGTGAAACCAAGTGTCAGCAAGGGATACGCGGCTTTTTGGCGCAGCGTGTTTTGAAAAGCCATTCTGTCGCGGTAATGTTCGAGCGCCAGCGCGACAAAATCACGCAGCCGGCCGTTCAACTCCGCCGCGCGCAAAACTAAAAGCAGCTCCGGCTCCAACTCCCAGACGGCGCTCCAGGGCTGGCCGCGCTGCAAACGCTGGCGGTATTTTCGCCCCAGCTCGCCGGTCAGCAAATCCAAAATCTCACTCTGACTGTAACCGCAGTCTAGCAGCGCGTCGAGCTCTTCCAGCAGCTCCAGATTTTTTTGCGTATTATTCATGGCCGTGTCCAATCGTGCATTTTGTACTGCAAAGCTTCCGCCGCGTGTTCTTCCAGAATTTCCGGCGAGCCGCTCAAATCAGCTATAGTCCGCGCAATTTTCAGCAGACGGTCGTAGGCGCGCGCGGAAAAACCAAGCTTTTCGGCGGCCGTAAATAATAATTGCCGCGCGCCCGTTGTCAGCGCGGCAAATTTTTTGAGCTCGGCCGCGCCCATGCCGGCGTTGACATACAGACCGGCTCTGCCGGCAAAACGCCGCGCCTGCCTGTCCCGCGCCGCGCTTACTCTTTGCCGGATCACGGCCGAGGTTTCGCCGCCGGATTTGGTGTTCAATTCTTCCGCACTCAAAGACGGCACTTCGACAAAAATATCAATCCTGTCCAAAATCGGTCCGGACAATTTTTTCCAGTACTTGGCGGTTTGTGACGGCGTGCAAACGCATTCTTTCCGCCGGTCCATAGCATAACCGCAAGGACAGGGATTCATCGCCGCCGCGAGAATGAAACGCGCCGGATAGGTCAGCGCGGCCAGCGCGCGGGAAATAGTGATCTCGCCGTCCTCCAGCGGCTGGCGCAACGCCTCCAAAACACCACGGTCAAATTCCGGAAACTCGTCCATAAACAAAACACCCAGATGCGCCAGCGAAATTTCTCCAGGCCTGGGAATCCGTCCACCGCCGACAATACCAACGCCGCTAGTTGTATGATGCGGCGCTCGAAACTGGCGGCGGCGGATCAGACCGCGGCGCAATAAACCGGCCACGCTGTAAATCTTGGAAACTTCTATGGATTCCGCATAGGTCAAATCCGGCAAAATAGTCGGCAGGCGTCTGGCCAGCATAGTCTTGCCGCAGCCCGGTGAACCAATTAAAAGCACATTATGTCCGCCGGCCGCCGCGATTTCCAGAGCGCGCTTGGCCAGATACTGGCCTTTGACCTCCGCAAAATCTCCGGCCAATTTTTGCTCCGCGCCGGAATAAACCGGCGGCTGATACGGCGCGGCTTTTTTGTCCCTGCGCAAATAAGCCAGCGCTTCCGCCAGGTCGCGCACCGGTAATACATTTAAATCTTTGACCAGCGCCGCTTCTTCCGCATTGTCCGGCGCCACGACAATTTCTTTCAGGCCGTTTTTCACCGCCTCAAGAGCCATAGTCAGCACGCCACGCACCGGCCGGATCGCGCCGTTTAGAGAAAGTTCGCCCAGAAAAATTTTATCCGCCAGCGCGGCCGCGTCAAATAAGCCGGCATTGGCCATCATGCCGACGGCTATCGGCAGGTCAAAAGCCGGCCCCTCTTTGCGCAACGCCGCCGGCGCCAGATTGATCGTGTATTTGCAAAAAAAATCGACCGCCAGGCCGGAATTGCGCAGCGCGGACTCGATGCGCTCTTTGCTCTCCCTGACGGCCGTATCAGGCAGACCCACTATAATGTGTTGCGCCAGACCGCCGCGCGTGTCCACTTCCACGCGGATCAAATTTGCTTCCAGGCCCAGCGCCGCCGCTGAATTTACTGTAGTCAGCATATTTAGAAAAAATGCAACTTTTATGCCAGTTGGCAAAAATCCTGGGAATTTTTACAAAAATCACAAATATGTAATTGTTACAAAGTTGAATTTCGCCAGTTTTTGCCGGAAAATAGCGGTATGGCTCTGTTGCAAGCGTTCGCCGCAAGTTTTTTAGTCAGTCTGGCGTCTTTTGCCGGCGCGCTAGCCTTACTGGTTCAGGAAAAAATCCTGCAAAAAATTTTGCTGATCCTGGTGGCTTTCAGCGCCGGCTCGCTGATCGGCAACGCTTTTCTGCACCTAATCCCCGAAGCTCTGCTGACCTTAAACGAACATTCTCCGGTTTTTTTCTCTGTACTGGCCGGTTTTACTTTTTTCTTCCTGCTGGAAAAATGTCTGTACTGGCGGCACTGCCACCAGGAGCATTGCACGGTGCACAGTTTTTCGTATCTCAATCTTATCGGCGACGCGGCGCACAATTTTATCGACGGGCTGATTATCGGCGGCAGTTTTTTGGTCAGTCCGGCCGCTGGCTGGATCACCACACTGACGGTTATGACTCACGAGATACCGCAGGAGCTGGGAGATTTCGGCGTGCTGCTTTACGGCGGCTTGAGCAAATATCAGGCGCTCGCTTACAATTTCTGTTCCGCTTTGACCGCTGTGCTCGGCACGGTTTGCGGATTTTTCTTCGCCAGGCAGTCCGGAATTTTCACCGGCGTGCTGCTGGCCTTTACCGCCGGCGGTTTTATTTACATAGCCAGCAGCGACTTGCTTCCCGAGCTGCATGAAGTCCGAGAGCAAAAACAAGCGCTGCTGAGTTTCTTGGTTTTTATTTTAGGTTTGGCATTCATGTATGTGCTGACGTTTTTGCCGGAGGGTTAATACATTGAGTAAATTTTTAATTTTTCTCCACTAAATATTTCCAGTAGCGTTTCGGCATGAACTGTCTTTGCAGCCGGGGATTTTTTCTTTCTTGAATCGCCACCGCATGCCAAAAAGTTTTCCACAATTCCTGATAGCGGCTTTCCTGCGCGGCGTATTTGTCCCGCACATTTTGAATGTGCGCCGCGGAAAACAGATCGAGCCGGTGGTCTTGATAGACTAGCGCCAAACCGCGCCGCGCATCGTGGATCATCCAGTTTTGGGCGCTGAAGCGCGCGCGGCAATGTCCGGCGAGCAAAGGCAGAACGCAGTGTTCCGGCTCGCAGGCCGCATAAAAACTCCCGTCGCTCAATTCCTGAAAACGCAGCAGGCCTTTGAGCCGCTCCGCTTCGCGCGCGACCCGGCGCAGACATTCCAGCGCGGACGCCACGTCCGGATCGGCGTAATTGCCGTCCACGTTGCGCCCTGCGGACAGTGTTTTGCGCACATAATTAAAAATGATCTTTTCTTTGGCCGGCACGCTGGAGAGAAAACAGTATTGCACATTGCGGAAAATTTCCAGCGCCTGCAATTTAGCCGACACTCTGGCCGCTTTAGCCGGATCACTCGTTATAAACCGGACTTCATCGAACAGGCTTTTTTGATAATTTTCCGCCGCCGCAATTTCCGGCGTGATTTTTAGGCGGTAAGCTTCAAAAATCGCGGTGAGCAAACCCTCAAAACTATTCTCATAAATGAACAGCATTTATTGCACAAAATAATCAGGCGGCAAATAAAGCCAACTGTTCCTGACCGGGCAGTAATTTTTGTTTTTGTTCAGTTGAGAAAAATCTGTACAAAGCTGCCGGCGAAGAGCGTACCGCAACGTCCGGCAAATGTCCGCCGCAGGTAACAAAATATTTGGCGCGCTTCCAGACCACGCCGATCCTTTGCAGGGCTTTAGCGTCCAGCGAGTGAAAACGCCGCGTCTGCACAATGCGTTTGGCGGAACGCACGCCGATACCCGGAATACGCAAAAGTTCCGCATATTTTGCCTTATTTATCTCCACCGGAAAAAGCTCCGGATGCCGCAAAGCCCAGGCGGTTTTCGGATCGACAAATTCATCGAGATCGGGATATTCCGGCGACAATATTTCCGCGGCGGAAAATTTATAAAAACGCAGCAGCCAATCCGCCTGATATAAGCGGTGCTCGCGCAGGCGGACGCTTCGACTCCGCTCAGCGTCCATTGCCGGATCGCCAAGCAAAGCCGGCAGTCTTTGATCAGAATTTACCGGCACATAGCCGGAATAATACACGCGGCTCAAATTATTGGCCTGATACAAATGCTCGGCCAGGCTGACGATTTGCAAATCGCGCTCCGGTGTCGCGCCGACGATAAGCTGCGTGCTTTGTCCGGCCGCCGGCGCAGCCGCGGTGACCGTGTCCATAGTCTGCGCGATAATCTGCGGTTTTTTATCCGGCGCCAGCAATTGCAGGCTCGGCGCGCTTGGCAACTCGATATTCGTGCTCAATCTATCGGCGTAGCGGCCGGCCAGACTCACTAATTCCGGCGACGCGCCCGGAATAATTTTTAAATGAATATAGCCGTAATACTGTTGCTCTTCTCGCAAAGTCCGCGCCACGCGGATCAGCTGCTCCATAGTATGGTCGGGGCTTTGCGCCACGCCGGAACTCAAAAACAAGCCTTCTATATAATTGCGTTTATAAAACTGTATCGTCAGGTCGATCAGCTCGGCCGGCGTGAACGCGGCGCGCGGCACGTCGTTGCTGCGGCGATTGACACAGTACGCGCAGTCGTAAATACAGTAATTGGTCAGCAGGACTTTGAGCAGGGAAACGCAGCGGCCGTCGTCCGACCAGCTGTGGCAAATGCCGGCGGACACTGTCGACCCCAGCCCTTTTTCAGCAAAACGGTTGACATCCCTCGACACCGCTCGGGAAACACCGCAGGACGCGCAGGACACATCGTACCTGGCAGCGCCGGAAAGAATGGCGATTTTTTCCTGCAAATCCATAACAGGATTATACCCTGCGTATCTAGAACAAGCAATAAGTTCTATTTATTGTTCTATTTCAGTTTCAGAGCAGCCCAGCCTTTGTTTTTTTCCACGCGCAGCGGCAGGCCAAAAGTTCTAGAGAGCATTGCGCCGGTCAGGATTTTTTCTTTTTTGCCGTCGGCAAAAATCCTGCCGTTTTTAAGAATAATGACGCGCGTGATCTCGGGAATTATTTCTTCTAGCAAATGCGTGACTAAAATCACGCTGCGGCCAGTCTGTGCCAGACGGCGGATATTTTGCAAAAACTGGGCGCGGGCTTGGACGTCCAGCGAAACAGTCGGCTCGTCCAGCACAATAACCTGCGGCTCATTGATCAGCGCGCGGCCGATCAAAAAACTGCGCAGCTCGCCGCTGGAAAAAGTGTTGACCGTTTTTTTGACTAGCTTGGTCAAGTTAAGTTCGCGTGCAATGCGCAGGGCTGCTTTTTTTTGCGCGGCGGTGACGCAATGATTTTCGTGTATATCAATGCTGCCAAAAAGCCCTGAGAGAATTATATTTAAGCCCGCGCAGTCCGGATGCTGCTGATGCTGTTCCTGCAGAGCGCCGGAGATGACAGCCAGTTTGTGGCGCAGGCTAAATAAATCCCAGCGTTCCTGTCCAAAAAGCCGTATCGCCGGCGCGCGGCGGTACAGCGGATAAATATCGCCCGACAGCATTTTGAGCAGCGTGGATTTGCCGGCGCCGTTGGGACCGAGCACCGCCACCTGTTCGCCGAGACCGATGGACAGAGAAATATTTTTGAGAATGGTCTGTCCGCCGCGCCGAATAGAGGCTTTATTCAACTGTAAAAAGGTCATCATCTGATATTAGCATGGACAACAAAAGATAAGCAGCAGCCCTAAAAAAATGAAACCTTCAGCGCGAGCTTACGATAATATTAAAAGAGCCAAGGCCAGCGCGCTGTCCCTGGAAATCTGAAAAGGAGGGTTATCTGTTACTGACAAAACAAATATATCAGAAGGAAGTCATTCTCAGTCTGAATAATAAAACCTGGACTTTGAGGCTGACGCCGCTGCAACAGAAAAGCACGCTCAAGCAGTTTCAAAATTTCTGGCATTTCGCCGATAAAAAGGAAAAGCCGCGGCTGCTCAATAACAAACCGCCTTTTTTGCGGGAAATTTTCAGCCCGCATTTGACGGCTTTTACGATGAAGAATATGCCCGTAGATTTACAGAATTTTCTCTCCGCTGTCAAAACTCCGTATCCGGAATATTCTAATTATTTTGAGTTTACCCGGAATAATGCGGATATATTTGTTTTCTGCAGAAACATCTACGATAAACTGCGCCAGCGTCAGATGGCCGGCCTGGTGGGAACGGCTTATTTTGATGAGTTTTATTTTCCGCGGCAAAGAGTTATTTTTATGAATTCTTACTATAATTACAATCTGTCTTGCTCTTTGGGGGCGCTTTATTTTTACGCCTCTTTTGTCGTCCATGAAGCGCGTCATAAATTAGACCAGAACTTGTCGCGCATCGGCAAATTAGATAAATTTTTCACGACGTATTTAGAGCCGTTAGAGCGGCGCGCCAATATTGAGCAATTACGGTTTGCCATCACCGCAGAAAAAGTGTTTCCTGATTTAAGCCATGATCCGATAGCGCACGATTTGCGCTATCTGGATATAATGCCGGAGATTGAGAAATATAACCAATCCCTGCATTTGGAGAAAGATAATGTGGAACTGGAATATTTGCAGAGTTAATCGCTGCTTGACACTAATTTTAAATGTTACTAGAATGAAAAAAATATAAGCCCCAAGGAGTTTGTTATGGAACTAGGCAAAAAAATCCGCGAAACCAGAGAACAGAAAGGCATCACCCTGCGCAAGCTGGCCAAAGACATTGGCGTGTCGCCCAGTTTTATTTCACAGGTCGAGCAGAGCAAGGCGCAGCCGTCGGTGGATTCGCTGACGCAAATCGCCAAAACGCTCGGCGTGAGTAGTTCGTATTTGCTGGGCGAGGACGACACGGGCATCAGCCTGCTGACTTCCGCCACGCCGTCGATCAAAAACAGATTTGCGCTGGAGAAATTAAATGCCGTGCAGGTCAAGCGCCTGCTGCCTGACAACATCAACAATAATATTGAACCGGCACTGCTGGTTCTCGAACCGGGCGTTGGTTCGGAAGAAATTACCGGACAGAACAGCGGCGAAGAATTTTTGCTGCTGCTCGACGGGCAGCTCGACATCAAAGTCAACGAAAACACTTATACGATCCCCAACGGCCAGACTTTTTATTTTCCGGCCAATTCGGTGTACAGTTTTAAGAACAACACCAGTGAAGCGGCCAAGGTGCTATGGATAAAGGCGTAATTGCCGCCGTGTTAATTTTGTCCCTATGCTGCGCTGAACCGCAGCTACGTCTGGGTCTGGGGCAGACAACTTACGACAATGCTGATTTTCCGTTCCAGGCCAACGCCGGTTTCGCCGAATTGAATTTTAATCCTGATTCGCGTTTGCAAATCGGCGTGAAGTACGCCAGCGCTGGAGTTATTTTAAATCAAAGCCAGCGCTTCGACGCGCGCGGCCTGCTGGCGGCGTTCAAAATTTATCTCAATACGGTCAGCGCGAAAACTCCGTATTTTGGCGGAAATTTTGGCTGGGTCAATACGGAAATCAGTTCGGCCAAATCTTTATACACAGCGCGCGGCGTCTGGTGCGCCGAATGGCTGGGCGGATATTCTTTTCGGCTGGACGAGTTGAACCGGCTCAATCTTGAGTATGCGCATCAGGTCATCGAAAACGCTTATGAGCCGGACGTCAAATTGCTGTCCGATACCTGGACACTGTCCTGGGCTATGACGCTGGGGCCGTGGCCTGAACCTCCGCGGCGGCATCAAACCCCGGCGGAAGGCATCGCTACGCGGCAGGAATATTTACGCCAAAAAATCACCTACAATATCGAGCAAATTAAAAAATACGACACTTTGATTGCCAAGTACAATCAAAAATTTTCGGACAAAACCGCGACTGAAGCCGAGTTAAAAGAGCGTGATTTTCTGATCGGCCAGCGCGATCAATTGGAAACGGACAATCAAAAAATGCTGGAGCTGCTGGAGAATTAGTTAAGCGCGCCCAACATGTTTTTATAATTAGTATATAATTGCGCCATGTTTTCTTTAAACGGGGTCAGTTACAGTTTCCAAAAAACCGTATTGGATAATATCTCGCTGGAAATTTCCGGCGGCCAATTTACCGGCATAGTCGGGCCGAACGGCAGCGGCAAAACCACCTTGCTGCGGCTCTTGAGCGGATTTTACCGAGCGCCGCAAGGCCACGTTTTATTGAACGGCCAAAATCTCGCCAGTCTGCGTCCGCGTGTCCGCGCGCGGCAGATAGCCGTGGTAACACAAATCAATATCCTGAATCCGCAGTTTACCGTCCGGGAAATGCTCTCTCTAGGCCGCGCGCCTTATCACCGCTGGTTTTGGCAGCGGCAGACCGCCGCGGAAAAAGCCTTGCTGGAAAAAATCACCGCCGATCTCCGGCTGGCCGAACTTTTGCCGCGCCGGATCAAAACGCTGTCCGGCGGCGAGATGCAGCGCACGGTTATCGCGCGCGCGCTGGCGCAGGACACGCTGGTATTGCTGCTCGACGAGCCGGTCAATCATCTGGATATTCATCATCAACTGGAAATTTTGAGTTATCTTAAAAATCTGACCGCGCAGGGGCGGACAATTATCGCTGTCCTGCACGATCTGCGTCTGGCGCGGCGTTTCTGTGATAGTTTGCTGGTCCTGAACAACGGCCAGGTTATTACCGGTTTGCCGGAGGAGCATTTAAGATCCGGTTTGCTGGCCAGAGTTTTTGAGCTGCCGGAAAATTCGGAGTTCCTAGCTTAGTTCCGCGCCGCGTTGATCGGCCTTTTCATTTAGGACACCCGCTTAATATAGATCACCGCATAATACGCCGGCATATTGTTAAATTTTTCACCATCGCCGGCAGAGCCGGTAGTAAATGCATGTTTATGCGCGGAACTTTCCGTGGAAACAGAAGAACGGCTGGTTCGTTCAGCCTCGTTCCAAAGAAAATTTCCCATATTAGCAGAACCGGATAAATAAGAATTATCTTTATCATTTAAAGTATCAGTTGCCTGCATAAGAGTAGCATAGTCTCCTGGTGAATACGCAAACTTGAATCTATGTCCATGACTGCCGTCTGAATTGGTTTCACCGCTGTGTGTATGGCCTGGCAAATTTTCTTCCTCCAAAGCCAGCCAATTTGCGCCCGGTGTTGTTTCGCCGCCTTTGCCTTTGATGAATTTATCTTCCAAATTCGGCGTTAAATTTAAATTACTGTTAGCCGCGGTGCAGGCGTACCAGCCGGCAAGAGTTTTGTCGTCCTGCCACGCTGCGCCGTCATACATCAGTATCGTGCCAATGGGTAATACGGCCTGAAAACTTAAACCATTTATGGCGTTTGTCGCGACCGCTACCGCGTCCGCCACGGCTTTTTCTGTAGGTATACGTGTATCATCGGGCGCGGTATCGATTGTACTCCCGGTGCGTATGGAAGTGGTTTTGGTCAGCGTGCTGAGAGTTCCAGTTGTTGTTGTCTTGGTTAAAATATCATTGGCTGTGCCCGCGGCGATTTTGTCTTGCTTGGCGGCTACGTCGCCGCTGCTGGCTTTGCCGCTCAGAGCGGCGACCACGGCTTTTTCTGTGGGTATATTCTCATCGCTGGCGCTGGTTGTGCTAGTCGCCAGGGTTGTAACTCTGGGCAACGTGCCAAATTTGCCTGCCGTCGTGCCGGAATAAGCCACAATGTCATTAGCTGTGCCAGCGGCTATCTTGTCCTGTTTGTCGCTCCTCAACGCGGCGAAATTTTTTCCGGCCAATTTCGAGGACGGATAATAACTGTCACTGGAACTAGCGTCCAAAACATCTGCCGTGTCATTAGTTGAAGAGACCTGTCTATTGGCCACGTTTTCTTTAGTATGCAAGGCATTTCTCACGCCGGCGGCCGAAAGGTTTTTACCGGTGTCGATATTGTAATTCCCTGTTGTAAAATCCGCGTCTGTTACGTCCGTGTAATTATCAGCCATAAATATGCCTCCTTATAATTTTACGTTAATAAGAGTAAATAATATATTTACGTTCATAAACGATAGAAATGATTATAACTCAAAGTTAGACTTTGTCAATAAGCCTAAAGAAAAGGATTTAGCGCGTGGACGTAAAAAATTTAAAAAATACTGTCAGCAAAAAACTGGCTTTGCTGCTGAAAAACAGCGGCAAAACTCTGGAAGCTACCGCCTATGATTTGGACATGCCTTTAAGCCAGTATTACAGATTGTTAAAAGGCCAGTGCCTGCCGCTATTGCCCACTTTCTTGCATATCAGCAAAATTTACGGGCTGAGTTTGGATTGGTGGTTTGAGGAGAGAGGATTGCCGCAAAAACAAGCAGCGCCCGCTAAAAATTCCACAGAATATCAAATCTTTAAAATATTAAACGGCCTCACTGCCGGAGACCAAAAAATCATATTAGCCACGCTAAAAACGTTGGCCAAAAGGCTAAAAATCAAGGCTTTTGATTAGAGCTTGTTCACGCTAAAGTAATTTCTGAACCGCCCTTGAATTTTCCAGCCGCCGCGCTAAAGACTTCTATGCTAAAATTTTGCCTATTATGCGTGAAACCCGCCGTCTCCTCGATGCCAATGTCAATCGCGCGCGCGAAGGTCTGCGCGTGCTGGAAGATATTTGCCGGTTTATTCTTGAGGATATTCAGTCGACGGACAAAATCAAAACTATCCGCCACGCCCTGAAAGACTTAATTGGCATTCCTGACGGACTGCTCGTAGCCAGCCGCGGCGCGGACGAAGACGTGGCCAGAGAGCGTCCCGTGCCGCGCCGCGCCGATCTGCGCCAGATAGTCGCCGCCAATGCCAAGCGCGCGGCGGAAGCTTTGCGCGTGCTGGAAGAATTTTGCGCGGCTGGCAGCGCTATAAAAGACCAGCGTTATTTGGTTTACGATTTGGAAAAAATCATTAGGCAAAAAGTCATTTTACACCAGCCGTTTTACCGCGATGTCTATGTGATATCCGATAAACCAAATGTTTTAATAGACGCGGTAAAGAACGGCGCGCGCATTGTTCAACTGCGCGATAAAAATTCCAACACGGAAATTATTTATCAGAAATTATTAGAGATCAAAATATTGAAAAAAGAATATGATTTTGTCTTAATCGTCAATGATTATCCAGAGCTTGCCGCGCGCGCGGATATAGACGGCGCGCATGTTGGACAGGACATCGACGCGGCCGCAGTCCGCCAAATAATCGGCGCGGATAAAATACTTGGGCTTACGACACATAATATTGAGCAAGCCCAAAAAGCCGCGGAATTAAAAGTCAATTACATCTCCGCGGGGCCGGTCTGGAGCACGCCAACCAAACCCGGACGCCAGCCGGTAGGTTTAGAATATGTGCGTGAAGTCGCAGCCAATATCGACCTGCCTTTTGTGGCTATCGGCGGCATAGACCTGAACAATGTGCGCGATGTGCTGGAAGCCGGCGCGGACACTATCGGTGTGGTCAGGAGCGCGGAGCAGACGGCGGAGTATTTAAGGATTATCCGCCGCTGAATTATTTTCCGTCTGCCGGAATATGTTTTTCAATATTATGTTAAAATCACCAATCATGGATGAACTTATCCTTGCCGGTCAAAAACTGACCAGCCGTTTTTTCCTCGGCACTGGCAAATTTGCCGGCAAAAAACTAATGCAGGAAACTATTGAACAATCCGGCGCACAGGTTGTAACCGTGGCTCTGCGCCGTGTGGACATTCAGCAAAATGAAGAAAATTTTTTGAATTTCATTCCGCAAAATGTGCGGATACTGGCCAATACTTCCGGCGCGCGCAATGCGGACGAGGCAGCGCGCATCGCTAGATTGAGCCAGGCCGCGGGTCTGGGCAACTGGGTAAAAATAGAGGTCATCAATGACAGCAAATATCTCCTGCCGGACAATCAAGAGACGCTCAAAGCGACTGAGATTTTGGCGGCGGAAGGTTTTGTCGTGCTGCCTTATATCAGCCCCGATCTGTATACAGCGCGCGCGTTGGTCAAAGCCGGAGCTGCGGCGGTCATGCCGCTGGGCGCTTTGATCGGCAGTAATCAAGGTTTGCAGACCAAACATTTGCTGGAAGTTCTGCGGCAGGAAATTACCGAAGTACCGCTGGTCGTCGACGCCGGACTTGGCGCGCCTTCGCAGGCCGCCGCCGCTCTGGAAATGGGTTACGACGCGGCGCTGGTCAACACCGCTGTTTCACTGGCAAATGATCCGGTAAAAATGGCGCGGGCTTTTGCTCTGGCTGTAGAGGCCGGACGCGCGGCGTATCTTGCCGGCCAAGCTCCTGCCGCAACCGGCGCCAGCGCGTCCTCTCCGCTGACAGGATTTTTGTATAATGCTAGATGATACTGACATATTAAAAATATTTAATTCTGCAGACCCAGCCTTGCTGGAACAACTGGCGCAGGAAGCGCGGATACTGACCAAACAATATTTTGGCCGGGCGGTCAGTTTGTACGCGCCGCTTTATCTATCCAATCACTGCGCCAATCAATGCGTGTACTGTGGTTTTCAGGCCAGACTGGACCTGCCGCGCCGCAAATTAGACGCGCAGGAAATAGATGCGGAATGCCAGGCTCTGGCGCGCACAGGCATTCAAAACATTTTGCTTCTGACCGGCGAGTCGCGCAAACATACGCCACCGGAATATCTCGAAACAGCAATTAAAATTGCCAAAAAATATTTTGCCGGTATCGCGCTGGAAGTTTATCCGCTGGAGACGGAGGAATACGCGCGCTTGAATGCCGCCGGCTGCGACGGCATCACGGTTTTTCAGGAGACTTATGACCAAGAGCGTTACAAAATTCTGCACCCTGCCGGCAAGAAAAAAGACTATGCTTACCGCTATCAAACGCCGCGGCGCGCCGCTCTGGGCGGTATGCGGCAGATCACGCTGGGGGTTTTGCTAGGCTTAGCCGATTGGCGTCAGGATATTTTGGCTCTGTACGCGCATTTGCGTTCTCTGGAAAAAGAATTTCCGGGCGTGGACTACACTTTAAGTTTTCCGCGTTTACGGGAAGCCTATGCTTATAAAGAAAAAAACTATTTGGTCAGCGATACAGACCTGGCTAAAATTATTTGCGCAACACGCCTGCTCTTTCCGCGGGCCGGTCTCAATCTTTCGACTAGAGAAAGCGCGGCTTTTCGCGACAGGGCTGTGCATTTCGGCGTAACGAAAATTTCCGCCGGCTCTTCAACGGCGGTGGGCGGCTATATCGCGCCGGACATTGAGGTTTCTCACAATGTCCATAGCGCTCCGCAATTTGCGGTAAACGACGAGCGTTCCGTCGCCGCAGTTAAAGCCATGCTGGAGCGACAGGGTTTTGATCCGGTGTTCACGGACTGGCGCTGCTTGGTCAAATGAACTTATACAATCTTTAATATCAACTTATAAAATTGTATTTACGTATTTACCGCCCAAAAATCTGTTTTATTGTTCAACCTTTATATAAAAATCGCAAGTATCAAGATCTATAAAAACATTTTCATATTTTGCCAATTGCGGATATTTGGCGAATATTTCATTCCACCATTGCCGCTGTAAATTTAGAGCTTCCGCTTTCGCGTTGAGCGCCGCATTCACAAACACTTGCACCTGCTCTTGTGTAACGCCCTGCTGCAAAGCCGTCGGCCGCGCCGCCTGCTCCGCCACATTCACCCGATTGTTTATAAGCATCAAACTCTCCACTTCATCTCTTGTCGCTTTGATGTTCAAGTCTTCTCTTTGCGGATGCACTTTCCCGCAAATCGGGCACGGTACAGGCGCAGCAGGCTGTGCTGCCTCTTTGTTTTTATCGTCTTTTTTATCTGTCATAATTTTTTCTCCTTCTTATTTTTTTGTTCCTCGCATAACAACCTTACATGAATCAATGTTTTGCTCCGCAAAACACCCCTCCGCTAAAAATTTGCCACAGGCAAATTCTTAGCCGCCTCCCCTTGGCAAGGGGAGGCCATTCACGTCCGGCAAATATCTTTGCCGGACTAATTCACAAAACCACCTTCCCGTTTTCGCAACGTCGCGCTGCGCGCTTGCGACTGCGTGCGACTACAAGTCGCCGCAGAAGTGTCGCCAGCTAACCAAGCTGGCGGCTTGCCCTTACTTAACGTAGCTTTGCTCGTTAAGTTCGGGTCAAAACTTTCTTCTACGAAATAACTTTTCCGGCATCATCAAAACTTTTTGTTCCTTCTAATTTGTCGTATTCCTCCCAGTACCTCCTGCTCCACTTGCTCTGCAGCTTCTTCACTTCGCAAATATTCGTCTGCCGGTAAAACTCCCCCTTTTCCGCAAAGGCCCCGCCGATGCACCAAGCGCAGGAGCTTTCTATATTGCATTCCAGGCATTTCTGCGGCGAGATTTTAGCCCTCGTTTGCTGTCGGACTATCTCGAAGCGTTCTTTGTGATCAAGGCCATTCCATACATCACCCACATAAAAATCTAATTTACGATTATGCATTGTATTCGGACTGAAGCGGAAACAGGGATATATTTTACCGTTGATGCTCAAGCAGGGCATGCTTCCAGAACCGCACCAGCCTCGGTCCGGGTCTTTCAGCGGCTCGCCGATGCCAAAACCTTTATCAAACATCGACACATGCAGATCATTACGATGTTCAAGTATATAGGCTATGGATTTTTCCATTTCCGCATCCAACTCTTTCAAGTCTGCTTCCGCAAGGCGCATATCCTCAAAAACAAAATTGATATTTATATGTTTTAAGCGCATCTCTTCATGCAGGAACTTTATGGATTTGGCTAAATAAGGTATCGTGTCTTTATTGCAGGTCGCTTTGGTAACTGCTGTATCTGCTCCGTGCCACTCTAAATACCAATCCCACCATTTCTGGATGTCTTTCATAGTGCCGCGACCATTTTTGTGAATGCGGTTTTTGTCATGAATTTCCGGGCAGCCGTCAACCGAAACGCCTACAGACAAATTGTCTTTATATTTCAGCATGAAATCTCTTACCTTAGGATTTTCAAATAAAGTGCCGTTGGTGGAGATAGACGCCCGCCAGCGGTAAGCCCATTTGTGGCTCATTGACACAGATTTGTACCGGTAATACTCTAGTATTTCGTTCAGCAACTCCGGCACCATCAAAGCATCGCCGCCAATAAAGTCTATAATAAGACCCTGCTTCAATATCCACTCGCTGTCCGTACCCTTGGCGTTGATCGGATCTTCATCTGTTAAAATTATATCTACGAATTTCTGCGCATATTCAAACGGCAAATTGCCTGGTTTTTTATCCACTTCATAACAATACTTACAGCGCAGATTGCAGTCCTCCGTTACTTGAAAAGTAATACTCAATCCGTCGTAAGTCTTGGTAGCCGGTATCATTTTAGTTTTCCTCTATCCATAATTCTCCCGCGCTATAATCTATAAAGGCCCGGTCTAAACTATTGTGTTCCAAATTATAGCGATACGCTATTTCCCGCCAGAAACTCTCCAGTAAATATTGAGCATCTGCCAAAGCAAATAAGGCTTCACGGCAAAATTTTTCCGCGGCAGCAGGCGGGATGTTCTGCGGAGACCCCAGAGAAACATTTTGTTTGGCGCAATGAAATTTGTTGGACATCAATTCAAAAAGTCTAATGTCCTCCTGCTGCAGTTTGGCAAGAACGCATCTGGTCATATTATGTCCCGGCCGCGCGATTAGCTTTAGTATTTTTGGTGACACCCGCCGGATTCGGTTCATAACGGCTGGTTTCCGCGCAGTTGTTGTAACAACTGCTAATACAGCCGTCATAACAATTGTTCCGGCAATTGGAATCACAGTTTATATCGCAAGCCGCATCGCAAGTCTGAGAACAGCCGTGCAAACAACTTGAAGAACAATTTCCATTGCAAACTGATCCGCAGGCGTCTTTACAACCATCACCGCAGGTTGACGCGCATTTTTGTCCGCAGCCCGTCCCGCAGGTCGAACCGCAGGCCACCTGGCAGTCCTGGCCGCAGCTTTCTTTACAACCGTCACCGCAGGTCGACGCGCATTTTGCGCCGCAGCTTGTAGCGCAGGTTGAGCCGCAGGCCGCCTGGCAGTCCCGGCCGCAGCTTTCTTTACAACCGTCACCGCAGGTCGACGCGCATTTCGCGCCGCAGCCTGTGCCGCAGGTCGAACCGCAGGCCGCCTGGCAGTTCTGGCCGCAGCTTCCTTTACAGCCGTCGCCGCAGGTCGACGCGCATTTCGCGCCACAGCTTGTAGCGCAGGCCGAGCCGCAAGACGCTTGGCAGTCCCGGCCGCAGCCTCCTTTACAGCCATCAGTACAGCCAACCGCGCATACGCCGCCGCAGCCGCCCGAACAGTTATCAATACACAAACCCGAACAACTTCCGACACAGCCATGATAACATCCGCCGTCACAGTCGCCGCTGCAGCTCTCACACTGTCTCCAGCAAGTGTTGCCGCAATTGCCTCCGCAATTAGCTGAGCAGCCTCCGCTGCAACCAGCGCATACACAAGAACATTCTTTACGACAGGCATTATCATTGCAAGAATTAGCACAGGCCCTGTTTGAACAAGCCGAACCACAATTGCCGTCACAGCCAACTCCGCAGCATTTCTGGCATAACGCGCCGCAGCCCACCGTGCATTTTGCCCCGCAATCTTTAGCGCAGGTGCTGCCGCAGGCATCTTTACAGCCATCGCCGCAGGTCGACGCGCATTTCGCGCCGCAGCCTGTGCCGCAGGTTGAGCCGCAGGCAGCCGCACAAGCGCCTCCGCAGGCATCTTTACAGCCATCGCCGCAGGTCGACGCACATTTTGCGCCGCAGCCTGTAGCGCAAGTTGAGCCACAGGCAGCCTCACAAGCTTTTCCGCATACATCCATGCATTGATCACCGCAAGTCGTTGCGCATTTTGCGCCGCAGCCTGTAGCGCAAGTTGAGCCGCAGGCAGCCTCACAAGCTTTTCCGCACACATCCTTGCATTGATCACCGCAAGTCGTTGCGCATTCTAAGCCGCAGCTGGATGCGCAGGTAGCGCCACCGCAGCCGCTTTTGCAGTCTGCCACACAGTCGTTGCCGCAAGTTCTCCCGCAGACCGATGTGCAGCCGCCGAAACATTTGGCGTTATTTAAAGCGTCATCGATCACTTGCCGCACTTCTTCTAATTGTCTGGCTTTGAGTTTAATGCCAATAGTTATCACGCCGCCGTCCCACGGGAAGGTATCCTTGCCGCCGTAATCAACCAGGCCTTTAGTCGCCGCGCGCAGATCGTTCAGTTGCACAGCATAAATATTGTCTCCTTTGACGACTCCGGCGATTTTGGTTTGCGCCAGCACGCGGTGCGTCTGTTCTTTTTTGAGATTTTCCAGCGTTTGATTGTAATCGTCAGCGTAAACTTCCTGACCGGATAAATATTTCTGTTTTTTCTTTCCAGCCGTATTGTCCAGCTGGACGTTAGTGGTTGCAGTCCCGCCAGCCGATGCGCTGCTGTTGTCCGGCGTTCTGTATGTATAACGCGCCATAGAACCCCCCTTATTAATTTTTTATAGTCTGAAAGATTATCTATTTATATATTTTATATGCTAATAGATTATTGTCAAGGATAGTCATAATCCGGTAGAATAGTAACCCATTAGTATGCTAATGATGAATTTACAACAAACTTTCATCAAAAACTTGAAGAAGTTCCGCAAGACTGTCGGCTTTTCGCAAGCCAAATTAGCTGAATGTTGCAACACCGCAGGCAGTTATATCGGCGCGATAGAGATCGGCCAAAAATTTCCTTCTCTGAAAATGATCGAACAATTTGCCAACGCTTTGCAGATCCAGCCGCATTTATTTTTCTTCAATGAGCAGGCGCTGGCCGAAGCAATGCCGGAAAATCTCAAAGAAGACATTTTGCAGCAGTTGCTGCAGATAACTCAAAAAATTTACAAGTCAAATATTTAAAGTCCAGCCGCTTTTTTATAAACCAGCACAAAAAACGGCGCGCCGAGCAACGCGGTGATAATGCCCACCGGCAAAATAATTTCCGGCAGGACAGTCCGCGCGGCCAAATCGCTCAAAGCCAAAAAGACCGCGCCGCAGAAAAGTGTCAGAAAAATATTTAGTCCCAGCCGCTCGCCAAAAAGCATTTTGACAATATGCGGAATGATCAGACCGACAAAACCGATAATGCCGGCCGAGGCTACGATCACGGCGGTCAGCGCGGAGACTAAAAAAAGCAAAAAAGTTTTCAGGCGGTTTACTTCTACACCGAGCGACTCGGCCTGCTCATCGCCCACGCTCAAAAGCTCGATCTTGCCGCTCTGCCAGCCGGCAAAAAGCGCCGTAACCAATAAAACCGCGCCGATCAGCCAGGCCTGCGGCCAAATACCCGTGCCCAGATCACCCATCAGCCAGAACATCAGCGAATTCACTTTGTCGCCGGCAAAAAATACCGAAAGCATGATCAGCGCGCCGCAAAAAGCGTTGATCATCACACCGGAAAGGATCAGGCCGCTGTTATCGAGCTTGCCCTGTTTTCTGGCCAAGAGATAAACCAGCGCCAGAGCCAGCAGCGCGCCAAGCACGGCGGTAAAAAACGGCGGACAACTAAAAAGCAGGCCGCCCAGCGCGCCGACCGCCGCGCCGGAAGACACGCCCAGCAAATACGGCTCGGCCAACGGATTGGAGAGCATCGACTGATAGAGCAAGCCGCTCAAAGCCAGCCCAGCGCCGACTAACAAAGCCATGACCAAACGCAGCAAGCGGTAATCACGCAGAGCGGCGGCGCGGCGGTCGGCGGACCAACCGCCGGAAACACTGGCTAGCAAACTTCGCATCTCGCCGCGCGCCTGGATTAATCTCGGCGAGAGGCGCAGATAAAGATCCGTTTCCGGCTCAATAACCTGCTGGCCGTTGGTCAAAGTCCAGGGTCGGCCACTCAAATTAATAATAATATCCGCCTTGTACAACTGCTCCGGACTTAATTCCGGATAGCGCGCGGTGCGGGAAATAATATTCTGACAGCCGAGACTGGCGAAAAAATCCGCCAAAAAAGTATCCCGTCCGGCAGCTATCGGCGGATTTTGCCAAACGATAATGGCTACCTTTTTATTCAAGGCAGGAAAATTTTTCCGCCAGAGTTTATTTAAGTCCTTTATTTTATTCTCCGCATCCAAATCCAAATCCGCGCTTAAACGCCGCAGTTCCGCAAAATAATTGCGCAAAGAAGTGAAATTGTATTCTCGGTAGTCGATACGCAAATCGCGCAGTTTATTTTTGAAACGCGGATCGGCCGTGGACTCCAGCAGGACAACCGCCGGCTGCAGCGCGATAATTTTCTCCAAGTCGGGATATGTGTATTTGCCAACTTTGGGAAAAACTTTTACCGCGTCAGGATAAGCGCAGTCATTGGTTACAGCCGCCAGTTTAGACAAGCCGCCGAAATAAGCCACCGTCTCCGTGATATTCGGCGCCAAAGAAATAAAACGGGACGCAGCAAGTTTTTCCGCGGACCTTGAGGCGTTATCCTGCGGATACGCTGGCGAAATGTCCGCCAAAACCAAGCTACAGATCGATAAGATTAACCAAAACAACCGGACGCCGCCGCAGTTTTTCATAAATAAATTTCTCCGCTTCTTTTTTTAATTTTTGTTCTTTGCCGCGCGCGTCGCCTTTGGCGCCGCGCAAAACCTGCGCAATATGCTCCCGCAAAAGCGGCAAAAACTGCTCCTGCTCCTTGCGGTACATCAGGCCAAATCCGGTGATGACCGGTTCTTTGGCTAAATTGTCTTTATCCAGCAGACAGGAGATCATCGCGATGCCGCCGCGCGATAGCAAATGTCTTTCCTGAAAAACCGGCTCGCGCGGGTCAGCGCCGAAATTGCCGTCCAGCAGCACCGGCTCGGCATAAATCTGTCCGGCGGCTCTGGCAAAATTTCGGCCGATCTCCAGTTGCGAACCGTTTTGCAAAATAAAACAATTCTGCCGCCGCACGCCGACTTTTTGCGCCAGCAAAGCGTTGCTGTAAAGATGTTTGTACTCGCCGTGTACCGGCGCGTAAAATTTCGGCTTCACCGCTTTGATCATCTCTTTGATCTCCTCGGCGCAGGCATGGCCGGAAGCATGGATTTCATTGACCTGATCGTAAAACAAACGCACGCCGATGCGGTACAGATTGTTGATCGTGTCGTTGATGTCTTTTTCATTGCCCGGGATCGGCGACGCGGAAATGATGATCGTGTCTTCTTTTTTTAGCCGCATTTTGTCATAGCGGCGGCCGGCCATTTGCGTCAGCGCCGACATGCGCTCGCCCTGCGAACCGGTAGTCAGCACGACAACTTTGTGGTCCGGCAGAGAGCGCGTCTGCTCTAGGCTGCACACCGCGTTTTCCGGGCAGGTGATAAATCCGGCGTCTTTGGCGATGTGAAAATTATTTTCCATATTGCGCCCGAGTATTGCCACGCGCCGGCTGTATTTTTGCGCGACATTGATGACCTGCTGCATGCGCAGAATATTGGACGAGAAACTGGCGATGATGATCCGGCCGGTCGTCTTCTGAAAAAGTTTGTCAAAAGTTTTGCCCACGTCGTTTTCAGAAACAGTCCAGCCTTCCTGATCGGCGTTGGTGCTGTCGCAAAGCAGCAAATCCACATTGTCCAATTTGCGCAGGCGCGCCAGATCCGTTACTTTACCGTCTAGCGGCTTGGCGTCCAGCTTGAAATCACCGGTATGCACAATGCGCGCGTCCGGCGTGTCGATGATGAGGCCGACACCTTCCGGTATGGAATGGCAGACATTGAACGGCTCGATTTTGATCTCGCCAAATTCATAAACCTGTCCTGCCGTAATCCCGCGCGTCAGCAGGTCTTTTTTTTGTGATCCGGAAAACTTGCTGTCGGCAAAAGCCAGCGTCAACCCCGTGCCGTACAGCGGAAAATTGAATTCGCGGTACAGATAGCCCAGCGCGCCGACATGATCCTCATGGCCGTGCGTCAAAAAAACCGCCTGAATTTTGGGCTTGATCTTGCGAATGTACTCAAAACTCGGGATCACCATATTGACGCCGTACATCTCGTCATCGGGGAAAGCCATGCCGCAGTCAATAATAACCGCGGAATTGTGGTGCTCCACCACACACATATTTTTGCCGATGCTGTCCAGTCCGCCCAGGAATGTTATTTTGGTTTTGGTCATGTTTTACCTTATGGCTCTATACCAATAATTATTAGCGGAACTGCCGGAACACCTCTACCTTGTCTGACCACGTTATATAACTCACCCTCATAATAAGCAACACCGGAACTCATTTGTGATTGCAATAATTTTGTCGGTAGAATTTCTATACCAACATCTATCTTATCGCCCACATAAAAAGCCAAATGCTTGACAAAGAGATCATAGGCAACAAAAGAATATTTGCCAAATTGCACTTCAATCGCCGCCCGATTTTTCACAAAATCCGTTTGATTATAACTAGCGATAGCCTTTTCTCCAGCCGTTTCTATTTCTCGCTTTTGTAAATCTGCCGGCATAGACAAAGTTTTTCTAATCAATTTATCATTTTTGGTCACCCAATAACTGACCCTGCTTTCTGTCCAGCCGCAAATTGACAGTTTTTGTTTAAACAGCTTATTCATTTCTATTGGACTGTAGAGCATCTGTCCTTTTTTAGTTTTTTCTTTAGAGATTTTCGTTTTGCATTTCTCAGCATTAATAGAACTAATAACCCTTTTAACCTCCAGCCACAGGTTTGACTTATGCACCAATAAAAACTCTAAGCCATTTAAATGCGAATAAGTACTCACTATTTTCATTATCCTGCCCTCAATACTGGAATTTTATCCCAAAGCACACTTTGCGAAACTTTAAGCAAGCCATATTCTAGATTTATCTTAGGATTTTTAGGATCATAAATTGGTTTATTCATTGGCCGCGCTTTTAATTTTCCAGTCATAGCAAGTTTTGTCCTTTCCAACGCAATATTGTAATACTCTTCAATATTTTCACAACCCATGGCTCTGCGGTTATTCTTTACAGCCGCAGCCGTTGTTGTACCAGCGCCCAAAAACGGATCAAAAACTAAATCATCTTCATTGGTCATTGAAAGTACCAATCTTTCCACAAGCTCAATTGGAAACTGGCAAGGATGGCTGGTTTTTTCAACATGATTATTTTTGACATTAGGAATATCCCAAACATCACCGGGGTTTTTACCAAGCGGATTACAAGACAACTCACCTGCCCTTGCCCCTTTAAAATATTTTTTATTTGGATATTTCTGCGGTACTCTTACGGGATCAAGATCAAACATATAGTTGTCGCCCTTAGTAAACCAAAGAATAGTCTCATAACGGCCAGAAAAACGTTTGGAAGCATGCAGCCCATGTCCAAATTGCCAGATAATTCTATTTCGTAATTTTAAGCCGTGTTTTTGAAAAATCGGGAACAACAAAATATCTAAGGGTATTATTTCTGAATTATTCACAAAATTGCCGATTTGCCAGCAAATATTTCCATTGTCGGCCAAAATTCGCACACATTCATCAATAATTTTTTCTTGTCTAACATAGTATTCAGAAAGCGTGGATTTTTTTTCATATTTTTTGCCTATATTATATGGCGGAGAGGTAATCACTAATTTGACCGATTTATCTGGCACTGTTTTTACAAAATCATAACAAGACCCATTATGAATTATAGCTCTAGCATTTATGGAATATTTATCAATAACTGTATTTATCTGTCGCATCCTATATCATCTCTGTAAAAATAGTTTTGTATACAGTGTCAATATCCGTTAATAACCCAAACTGCAGACCTTTTTTAGCAATTTGAATTTCTTCATCCGTTAATTCCCTGTTTAGCTTCTCCAGCGCCGCACTTTGCACACCATTTTTTCTAATTGCAAATAAAACCTCATCTTTTCCGACAGCCTTGCTCATAATAAGCCGTGTTTTACCAGCACTCGCCTTACCTGTTCCTTCTCGCTCTCCGTCAATCCCACCAGCGGCAGACGGGGAACGCCGCATTGAAAACCCAGCATATTCAGCGCCGCTTTGACCGGCGCGGGATTGGTCGTGATAAAAATCACCTGAAAAATATCCTGCAATTCCTTGTCTATCGTCTCGGCGGTTTTTAGATCGCCGGACAAATAAGCGTCGACCATTTTTTTCAGCGGCAGTCCGGCCAAATGCGCCGCCACGGACACCACGCCGTAGCCGCCGGCTTTTAAAGTCTCCAGCGTAATATTGTCATCACCGGCGTAAAGCAGAAAATCCTGGGGCGCGGCGGCGATGATTTTTTTTATCTGCGCTAGATCGCCCGAAGCTTCTTTGACCGCAAAATAATTGGGCAACTCGGCCAGACGCAGGGTCGTCTCCGGCTCCAGATTTCGGCCAGTGCGCGCCGGGATATTGTAAAGCATCAGCGGCAGATTCACCGCGTCATTGATCGCTTTGAAATGCTGATACAGGCCTTCCTGCGTCGGTTTATTATAGTAAGGCACGACCACCAGCGCGCCGTCCACGCCGAGAGCCTCTGCGCGCCGGGTGTATTCTACAGCCGTTACTGTGCTGTTCGAGCCGGTGCCGGCGATAACTTTGGCCTTTTGGCCTAAGCCCTTTTTGACTTCCGTGAAAAGCACGCTCTCCTCTTCATTGGTCAGGGTCGGCGACTCGCCGGTAGAGCCGGCCAGCACGATAGAATCGCTGCCGTTATCCGCCAGATAATTTGCCAGCCGCACCGCCTCGGCGTAATCCACCGAGCCGTCTTTTTGAAAAGGCGTAACCATCGCCGTAATTATTCTGCCAAAATTCATAGGCGGATTATAGCACATCCCGAAAACCCGTCCCGCCCCTTGCAATCTATTTTCAAAAGTTTTAAACTATGTTCAATAAAATTGTTTGCGGGGGAGAGTCAGAGTATTATGGAATTAGACATTGTAGAAAACAATTCTCAGGAAATTTCGCAAGAAAAAGTTGCGCAAATATATCTTGGCAATGTGCCGTGGAAAGCCTCGCCAGAAGATATTTCCATGCTGTTGTCCACCCAGGCCAATTTGCAGGTCAAAGATGTGCGCATTGTCAAAGAAAAGAATACCGGACGGTCACGCGGCTTTGCTTTTGTGGACATAGTCAACAAAGACCCGGAAGCGGTTGTCAAAAATGCGCCTGAACTGGTCTTGCAGGGGCGCACGCTGACTGTCAAATATGCCAATGCCCGCAAAGAAAAACCCCGCGAATTCAATTTGTAAATTTCAGGCGGCTTTAAAACAAAGGCTGACCGCGGAAAAATACCGGCATTCTCTGCGCACCGCGGAGTGGGCTAAAGAAATCGCCGCATTTTGCAATTACGACTCTGACGCCGCGTATCTCGCCGGGCTCTTGCACGACTGCGCCAAGACTTCCGACGCGGATTATTTGCTGGAACAAGCTGCCCGACGTCGCATCAGACTGACCAAAAAATATAGGAAAAATCCATTGCTGCTGCACAGTCCGCTGGGCGCGGCGCTGGCGCGCGAGGAATTTGGCGTCAGCGACCCCAAAATACTTAACGCTATACACTATCACACACTCGGCCGCGCCCGCATGGGCAGGCTGGAAAAAATAATTTACGTCGCGGATTATTCCGAGCCGGGACGCCGCTCGCCAGCCGCGCAGGAAATCCGCCGGCTCTTGCGAAAAACCGGAGATTTAAATCAAGCCGTGAAAATCAAAAGAGAAACCAACGCCAAAATTTTCGGCAAAGCCGCCTAAAGTAAGTCATTGCAAAAACGCATCTTGTGTTAAAATACGCCAACTATGTTCAGCGGCGTCCAAAAGAAAATCCTGATCATTATTGCCATTGTTTCAATAGTCGGGGCCTTGAGCGGCATCATTATTAACGTCATCAATTACAATACACAGGCTTTTGGCACGCTGCTCAAACTGCTCACTATGACTTTTCCGCAGCGGCATCTTTCGGACAACACCACCGTCCTCATCATGGGCATCGACAACAGCGCGGATAATATGCGCCGCGCCGACACGATCATGGTCGCCAATCTCAACCCTTACACGAAATATATCGGCGTGCTGTCCATACCGCGCGACTGCCGCATGCCTGTGCCCGGCCACGGCCAGACCAAGATCAACCACGCTTACGCTTACGGCGGGCCGCAGCTGCTGCGCGAAGCGGTGTCCAATTATTTGCAGACGCCGATCCAGTATTATATAGAACTCGATCTCAACGGGCTGGCCGCGCTGGTCGACCAGATCGGCGGCGTGCCGCTCAATGTGGAAAAACGCATGCATTACATCGACCGCGCCGGCGATCTGTACATCGATTTGCAGCCGGGTTATCAAGTGCTTGACGGCAACAAAGCCCTGCAGTATGTGCGTTTTCGCAGTGACTCCGCTGTGGATCTTGGGCGCATCGAGCGGCAGCATAAATTTTTGCAGGCCGTCGGCAACAAACTGCTGAAAGTCAATATTATATTCAAAGCGCCAACTATGATTTTCAAAATGGCCAAATTTGTACGCACCAATGTGCCGGCGGCGCTTTTTGTAGATGTGGCCAACCGCGTTAAAGAAGCTTATCAACTCGGCCATTTGGACATTGTAACCATACCCGGCACGCCGGTGAACATCAACGGCGTGGCCTACTTGCAACCGGACTGGCAGCGCACGCAAAATCTTGTGCAGCGCGTGATCCGCGGCTATGAATTTTACACACCCAGCCTGCCGCCTATCAAAAAACCGCCGGAACTCTCCATCGAAGTGCTCAACGGCAGCGGCACTACCGGTATGGGGCGCAATACGGAAAGAAAATTAAAAACGCTCGGTTACCAGGTCTGGAATACCAAAGATGCCGGCCGCTTTGATTACGGCGAAACAATTATTATCAACTGGCAGGGTGAAACTCTGGAAGACGAGGCGCATATTTTGGCGCGCAAACTTTACATCAATCCAGCCAATATTTTGACACGCCAGCCGCAGCAAAACACGAGCTTGAGTTTTTCTATTATCGTCGGCCACGACTGGCCAATAGAGCGTTGATATGCGGAGAGAAAATCCCGAAGCAACGCCGATGATGCGCCAATATCTGGACATCAAGGCGCGGCATCAGGATGCTGTCGTTTTTTTCCGGCTAGGCGATTTTTATGAAATGTTTTACGCCGACGCTGAACTGGCGGCGCGAGAGCTGGAGTTGACTTTGACCGGCCGCGGCAGCCGGGAGCACAAAATGCCGATGTGCGGCGTGCCGTATCACGCGGCGGACAACTACATCGCACGGCTGATCAACAAAGGCTACAAAGTGGCGATCTGCGAACAGGTGGAAGACCCGGCTCTGGCCAAGGGTCTGACCAAACGTGAAGTCATCAAAGTTATCACGCCGGGCACGCTCATGGACGAAAAATTAATTCCCGGCCAGGCGGCTAATTATCTCGCGGCGATCACCAGCGCGGATACCAAAGCAGAAACTTTTGGCCTGGCTTTTGCCGATATTTCCACCGGCGTATTTAAGGCCGCCGAACTGCACGGACTGGACAATCTGCGCGCGGAAATTCTGCGCGTCGATCCCAAAGAAATTATTTACACCGCCGCGGAAAACCCGGCCGGACTGGAAACGCTGGCTACACGCGTGGAGCAGCCCGGCCTAGCCAGCGCGCAAAAAATCTTGGCGCATTTTCCCAGCGACACGTCGCGCGATTTTGCTTTCGAGAATAGTCCGCTGGCTCTGCAGGCCGCCGCCGCAGTTTTTAATTATTTTAAGGCCGCGCAAAAAACCGAGTTAAAACAATTGACCAGACTGGAATTTTATCTGCCGCAAAACTATATGTATCTGGACAGCGCGTCGCGCAAAAATCTGGAATTGACGGAAACAATACGCGGCGGCAGCAAGACCGGCTCGCTGTACGGACTGCTGGACAAGACCCGGACTTCGATGGGCAGCCGTCTGCTCAAAGAATGGCTGTGCTATCCCCTGCTAGACCAAACGGAAATCGAGAGCCGTTACGCCGCGGTCGGTGAATTGCTGAACGACCTGGTGGCGCGCGCGGAATTAAATGAACTACTCAAAGACATTTATGACATAGAGCGGCTGATCGGGCGCATCACCAACGGCAACGCCAACGCGCGCGATCTCGTCTATCTCAAAGAATCGCTGCGTGTCATTCAGAGTTTAACGCCGGTCTTAAAACAATTTTCCGCGCCGCTGCTGGCCGCGCTCCAGGACAGCGCCCGGCAAAAAACTATGCAGGAAATCTGCGTGCTGATCGACAAGGCCATAATTGATGAGCCGCCGCTGCTGGTAACCGCCGGCAATATTTTCCGTGACGGCTACAATGCCGAACTCGACGAATTGCGCAAAATAAACCGC
>BGZN01000010.1 GCA_003864455.1 Candidatus Termititenax aidoneus
GTCCGTATCCGCGTTTTTAATCTGGCTTTCGGCAATATTGGCCACATACAACACCGGCTTTTCGGTCAGGAACTGCACGGTCTTTTTTATCTCTTTTTCCTCGTCGCCAAACTCCAGGCCGCGCACCGGCTGGCCGGCGGCTAATTGCGCCTGGATTTTCTGAAACAAAGCCGCTTCTTTTTTGTCTTCGGCCTTGCCGGACTTGGCTTTTTTCTGCGCGGCGTCCAGCCTTTTTTCGGCGGTTTGCAAATCGGCGTAAATCAATTCCAGATTGATTATCTCAATATCTCTTTGGGGGTCGACCGAGCCGCTGACATGCACAATATTCGCGTCGTCAAAACAGCGCACGACATGAGCAATCGCGTCCACTTCGCGGATATTGGCCAGAAATTTATTGCCCAGTCCCTCACCCTGCGCGGCGCCCTGGACCAGACCGGCGATGTCCACCATTTCAATAGCCGTCGGGACGATTTTTTCCGATTTGTGCATTTGCGCCAGCGCCGCCAGCCGCGCGTCCGGCACTTCGACAATGCCGACATTGGGGTCTATCGTGCAAAAAGGATAATTGGACGCTTCCGCGCCGGCGCTGGTGATCGCGTTAAACAGCGTGGACTTACCGACGTTGGGCAGACCGACTATGCCGATGGAAAATCCCATGCGGATATTCTATATAAAAAGGCGGTTTCAGTCGAATACTTTAAAGAACTCTGCGGGACACATATTCAGGCCGTCAATAATGCGAAAAACTGTGTTCAGGCGCGGCTCACGCGCCCCTTTTTCAGCATGCAGCAATACAGAACGGCTGATTCCGGAGTTGAGCGCCAATTGATACATGCTGAGCTTTTTGGCGTGGCGCAATTTGGTTATGTATTTGCCGACAGTTTTTGCATCATAATCTAAATCGTTTTCAGTTGACACCTACAAATTTTAAGATATAATTATCTTAAAAGCGTTCTCATTTGAAAACGCTTTGCAAAGCAAAATAAATTTTAGGGGGTATTCTTATGGCCATAGCAGCAGGCGAACGGATGTATGCGTCCGACATTAATAATCTGACTTTTTTCCCGATAGGCACGATTTTGCAGTTTAGCGGCAGTGAGTACACTAGATTGACCAATGCTCGAACGGCAGACAACGAAGTAATTTGGACGCTGTGCAATGGAATAGATGTTAACGGAATAACCGTTCCAAATTTGGTGGACAAATTCTTGCGCGGAGCGGCCAGCTCCGGCACGGTTGCCGGCGCGGACAGCCAGAGCGTAACTATAACCTCCGCCAATCTCCCCGCGCA
Source organism: Candidatus Termititenax aidoneus (assembly GCA_003864455.1). GTDB lineage: Bacteria > Margulisbacteria > Termititenacia > Termititenacales > Termititenacaceae > Termititenax > Termititenax aidoneus. Next base: position 1,292 of record BGZN01000010.1, read on the forward strand.
CACTCACGGAGTAGGCACATTAGCTATGTCCGGACTAACCGCAACTGAATTGCCCGTGTCTGGATTGTCCACAGCCGGACTTACCATATCCGGACAGACTATTTCCGGCCTGTCTATAAGCGGTCTATCCGCGGATTCTGGCGGAGCACATTTACATTCCGGCACCGGCACAACAAATACCGGCAGCGGCGGACATACGCATACTGCTTCCGGCAACACGACCACGGGAGAAGGAACGCACACACATGGAGTTACTGATCCGGGGCATACACATACAACTCCCCGGGAAACTAGTGAGGGAGGAACAGGCACTTTTGAACTGGGATACCCCAGTGCTGTAGCTACAGATACAGTTTCATTTTTGAGTACGAATACGACAGATATTTCAATAACTAATGAAAATAGCAGTCATAGTCATACTTTTTCGTTGTCCACTCCTGAAAACGGCGGAATACATGCTCACGATGTTAATGTAAGTATTCCCGAAGGCGGCTCGCACTCGCACACTATTAGCGGCGGGACTATTTCTGGCGGGACTATTTCCGGCGGAACTATCACCGGCAGTATTACCGGCGGCACGGTCAGCGGCAGCATCGACGCCGGCGCTATTACCGGTTCGACAGAAAGCGCTGGCTCTAGCGCGGCGCTCACTATTAACACTTTGCCGAGTTATTATACTGTGGTTTATATAATGAAAGTGGCGTAAATTAAGCCGCGAAGTTAATCTAATAAAAAGTCAATGATATTGTTTCTCTCTATGCCGTCGTGAGTTTTCTGTTTTCAGCTTAGGCTGATCCGTAGATTATTTTGCGTAAATTGTAACCTGTATTTCCGGGTCGAGTTTTTCGCGCAGCGTGCTTTCAATTAGTTTTAGCGTGCCGGTTTCGGCGCTAGCGCAGCCGTGGCAGGCGCCCTGGTAAACGATTTGCACTTCTTTGCCGACAATGTCCGCCAGCTCCACACCGCCGCGGTCTTTGGCCAGCACTGGCGCGAGATACGCGGCTAAGACTTCCTCAACTTTTTTAAACTGCTGGGCTTTGGGCAATTCCGCAAAAGCAATTGTCTGTGTTTCGCCTTTTTCCTCGGCCATTTTTTGCCGCGTGTCGCGCAGAATATCCTCCAAAAAATATTTGCGCTGTTCGTGGCCGCCCGGACGGATACAGGATTTGCAGTAGCCGCCAGCTTTGGTGTAGCGCGTGATTTCTTCGACAGTTTTAAGATCGTTCTTGCGGATCACATCGACGATCATACCCCGTGTGACGCGCGCGCATTCGCAAACCATTTCCTGATCTTCCAGCTCATTGATGTCGATATTTTTGTGTTTGGCCACGGCGCGCTTGATAACGTCATAAGCCATGACCGAGCAGTGCATTTTTTGCCCGGGAAAAGCCGGTGTGTCGGGATCATCACGCAGGGCTTTTTCCACATCGAGATTAGTGATCTGTGCCGCGGCGTCCACCGTGCGGCCAATAGTCAGCTCGGCCATGATGTCCGCGCTGGCAATCGCCGTACCGCAGCCAAAAGACAAAAACCGCGCGTCTTTGATGAGGTCAGTCCTGGGATCGACCAGCCAAAAAAGCTGTATAGAGTCGCCGCAGGAAGCATCGCCAAAATCCGCCACGACCAATTTACAGTTTTGCGCTTTGGCGTCTTTGTCCGTGAACGAGCCGCGATGCGCCGGATTGTTCATGCGGTCATGGACTTTTTGGGAATAAGCTTCCCACAAACTCAAGCCGATTAAATCATCTTTGCTCATATTTCCAGTATAACATAATCTATTTGCCTTCCGAAATTTCGCGCAGCCTTTTGATAATCGCAGGCAGCACTGAAATCACATAATCAATTTCTTTTTCGGTCGTGAAATGCGAGAGCGAAAAACGCACAGCCATGTGCGACAGGGCTTTGTCTATGCCCAGCGCGCGCAGCACGCGTGAGGACTCCAATTCCTCGGAAGCGCAGGCCGAGCCGGTGGAGGCCGCGATGCCGTGCTCATTTAAATCCCAGAGCAAAGCCTCGCCTTCGCAGTCCTGGAAAGCGATATTCAGCGTATTTGGCGTGCGTTTTTGTTTGTCGCCGTTGAGGAAAACATCGGGAATATTTTGCAAAATAAAATTTTCCAGTTTATCGCGTAAACGTTTTACTTCGGTCGCTGCGTAGTCGAGGCCGTCCAGCGCCTCCTGCGCAGCCACACCCATGCCGATAATTCCCGGGACATTCAGCGTACCGGCGCGCAGATTGGCCATTTGCTCGCCGCCGTGAAAAAATGGCTCCAGCCTTTTGCCGCGGCGCGTATACAAACCGCCGATGCCTTTCGGCCCGTGAAATTTGTGCGCGGAAAAAGACAAATAATCCACACCCAAATCCTGCACATTGACAGGAATTTTACCGATAGCCTGCGTCGCGTCGGTGTGAATCAGCACGCCGATTTTGCGGCATTCCGCGGCAATTTCTTGCAGCGGCAGGATTGTCCCGATCTCGTTATTGGCCAGCATTATGGAGACCAGCGCGGTTTGCTCCGTCAATGCGGCCGCAACCTGTTCGGCGGAAATCAGGCCGTTTTTGTCGCAGGGCAAATAAGTAACCTGCGCGCCGAGTTTCTCGAGATACTCAAAAGTCCGGTAAACTGTCGGGTGTTCAATATTAGTCGTAATGTAATGGTTTTTCCGGCTCTTGGGCGAAGCCGAAGTCTTTGCAACAAATTTTAACTGCTGACGATAGATAATTGCTGTTGACATTTAATTGCAGTAATGTAATGGTTTTTCCGGCTCTTGGGCGAAGCCGAAGTCTGCGCCGCAAAAACGGACTTGATAACATGATTATTGGCCTCGGTCGCGCCGGAAGTAATCAGCACATCGTCGGCGTCCGGCGCGCTGATAAGCCGGTAAATCCGGTCTAGCGCCTTGCGCAGTTCCGGCCGCGTGTCCAGCCCGAAGCCGTGCAGCGACGACGGATTACCGTAATGCGTAGTGTTGAATTTTTCCATTTCCCGGGCGGCCGCCGGAGAGACCATGGTCGTCGCGTTGTTGTCCAAATAAATCCGTTTCATAACGTGTGATTATACTACAAACGGCCGTTACAATAACTATTTAAGATACTACCGCATAACCATTCTGATACAACACTTCTGGATCCAAATCTATCCCATCCGGCCATTCTACAGTGTCATAAGACACCTTGACCTGCGCAAAAAACTTTTTATTTTTTAATTTAGTAAATACTCCGGTATCCAGATATGGCGCAACATTAAAAATCTTCTTCTCGTTATTCTCAAACACTAATTCCACTTTATAATCGTCCAGCGGCTTTACGGAAATTACAGATAAATACATAAAAGTCTCCTTCCTAATCCAGCGGCTTTATTTTATACGGCAATTCGCCATTTTGAGCCAAATCCCAATCCGCCAGCAACTCCGCGCGATGCAAAACAACCCACGCTGTAATCATTTTTTCTTGGTCTCCGGGTATATTGCCGTCTATTTTTTCTCCGGTTTTGATAGCAAATATCCCTTTATATCCTTGATATAACGCGTGTATATGCGGCGGATTATGCTCTTTGTTGCCAAGGTACATTCTAATTAGAATGCCGTAAAACATTGATATTGTCGGCATATTTGCCCTCCGCAAAGATTATACCACAGCCTCTATTCCTCCTCTGCATTGATCACGCCGACGTCGACCACGTTGCCGCCGCTGTCGAACTTGATGAGACGGACGCCCATCGCCGCCACAATTCACGTCGAACTGCTGGGTACGCGGCAGGTACGGGAATGAACTTCAATAAACAACATCATTAAGCGTTACACCAAAAGCGTCTGTAATGTTTTTCAAACGGCGCACCGAAATATCTTTGTGCAAAGCCCGTTCGATCCGGCTGTAATAAGTCCAATGCATGCCGGACATTTCCGCCACCTGTTCCTGACTCAAGCCTTTTTTAATTCTAATCTTGCGCAGATTTTGAGCAATCTTTCTGGTCAAAACATTTTCCATGCTTGACAAGTCTAGAAATTATAATACAATATATCTAGAGTTAATAAGTCTAGACACTATACATCTAGAAACAGAGGGGGCATTATGAGCAAATTTTTACACACTGAAGTAAAAGCCGGCGGGCGTATGCTGGCCAGCGACATATTAGACCTAACTTTCTTTCCGACGGGCATGATCTTGATGACGAACGGAAGCTGGACGGACGGGCGCGGCGGCTGGTACATCTGCGACGGACAGGAAAAAACTTTACCGGACGGCAGTAAAACAAGGACGCCGGACCTGCGTAATAAATTTATCAGAGGCGACACAGCGGGCGGCGGAACTGGCGGAAACGACAGCGTCAGTATAACGCTGGGCGTTAACGAACTACCCAATCACAACCACTCATTAAGCGAGTTGACCATAGAGAGCGGCGGCGGGCATGGCCATGCGAACGGCGTGACCGCCACTATCGCGGACAGCACCGGAACGCACGCCCACGACTCCGGAAATTTAGTCGCCGCTGACACGGGCGGCTCGCACGCGCATCCAGCAACTTCCGTGACTATTACCGGCGGCAGCCACACGCATAGCGTTTCCGGCGGCACGACTTCAGGAGGTGGAACGCACGGGCATACGATAACTGACCCGAAACATAAACATGGGGTATATTGCGCAGGAAATGACACCTCTCCAGGCGCATTAGAAAATCGTGCACACAGTAGTGTTCTTGGCTATACGGAAGAGGCAGCAACAGGTATTACAATAGCAGACACTACCGGCGCGCATACACATACTCTTTCCAACGCCAACGCTGCTGCCGAAAGTCCAACCCACACTCACGACGGGAGCATTTCCAGTTCCGGCGCGCATGGCCACAGTATAGGCGGCACAACCGGCAATGTTGGCAGCGCTCATTCGCATACCGTGACCATTGGTGGTACTATCGGCGGCACGGACGGCACGCACAGCCACACTGTCAGCGGCAGCACTATCGGCGCGACCGGCAATGGACTGCCATTTTTGGTAGCCACCATCCCCAGTTATTATACGGTAATCTATATAATCAAAATAGTTTGATTCTTTTGCGCTGAAATTTATTCCTCTTCAGCCTTGATCACGTCGGCGTCGACCACGCTGTCGCCGCTGTTGAGCTTGATGATGCGGACACCCATGGCCGCGCGGCAGGCAACGGGGCAAAGCCTAAAACGGCAGTTTTTTGACTTTAACATTCCGTAAAAATTTTAAAAAATTCGGCTGGACTGATCCCCAAGCCGTCGATAATTTTGAGCATAGTGCCAATAGTTGGCTCGCGTTTGCCGTTTTCGGAACGCAGGATTATCGTGTCGTCCAGACCGGCATTTATAGCCAGCATGTACATGCTTAGGTTCTTCTTTTTTCTCAGCCGGGTAATCCGCGCGCCAATATCCTTTGGCGTATATTTCAGGTCAGCATATCTGGCAGTTGACATATAGCTATCATAATGTATAATAATTTCCAGTAGCTGGCAGTTGCCAGTTATAGAAAATGGGGGAGGTATTTTATGACAATAAGAACCGGAGAACCGCTGCTGGCCAGCGATATTAATGACCTGACTTTTTTCCCGAAAGGCACAATTTTGACTTTTAGCTCCGCCGCGTGGGGCGCGACCAGCACGAGTTTCAAAACTATCTGGAGAATCTGCAATGCCGCCAATCACACCGCCGACCCGGACAATGTGCCGGATCTGACCAATAAATTTCTGCGCGGCGCGGAAAGTTCCGGCACGGCTGCCGGCGCGGACAGCCAGAGTGTAACTATAACCTCCGCTAATCTCCCCGCGCATACTCACGGAGTGGGCACATTAGCTATGTCCACACTATCCGCAACCGAACTGCCCGTGTCCGGATTATCCACAACCAGCCTCTCTATATCCGGCCTGTCTATAAGCGGTCTATCCGTGGATACTAGCGGAGCACATACACATTCCGGCAGCGGCACGACAAATACCGGCAGCGGCGGACATACGCATACTGTTTCCGGCAACACGACCACGGGAGGAGGAGCGCACGGGCATACAATAACCGATCCGGGACATACTCATACATATTCTTCACCAGATTCTTATCATCGTTCTGGCCCAGATTCAGCTCATGTCGCTAAGGATGACCGATCCTCTGCTACTACAGGAGTAGCCACAACAGGCATTACTATAGGAGACACTACTGGCGCGCATACGCATGCTTTTTCAGTTTCCACTTCTGAAAACGGCGGAATACATGCTCACGATGTTAATGTAAGTATTCCTGAAGGCGGCTCGCATTCGCACACTATTAGCGGTGGGACTATTTCCGGCGGCTCTATCACCGGCAGTATTACCGGCGGCACGGTCAGCGGCAACATCACCGGCGGTACGCTTTCCGGCTCGACAGAAAGCGCTGGCTCTAGTTCGGCGCTCAGCATCGACACAGTGCCAAGTTACTATACAGTGCTCTATATAATCAAAGTAGTTTGAATTTTCTTACGCTGAAATTTATTCCTCTTCCGCTTTGATCACCCCGACGTCGAGCCGTTGCTTGAGCAGCAGGCGGCGGGGTAAAAAACTATAAATAACTTCGGTGTCGGCTATATTCTCGTACATTTCCTGCAATAAATGCTTAATCAAAGCCGAACGGTCTTTTGTATAGTAATCCGTCAAGAAATCAACCATTTTCTTTTTTAATTTATTTCGAATTTTGCTCAAAACTAAACTTTATTAACTTCATAATGTAATCAAATTCTTTGTCATCAGTAATTCGCAAATCATAATCCCCATTGCCGTGGTGTCCTATGTGTCTCTCCGCCTCTAAGTCGCGAGTTAAACCGCGCTCGTCTGGCAATTCTCCAGACTTTACATTAAAGAATAGGACAAGGGAGTTTTTGTGAATTTTAATATCAACAAAATTTTTCTTATACGTTTTGAATGCAATATAATGTTTTTGCGGTTCTTCAGTTATTCCTTTATTACCAAGCTCCAAAATTTTGTTTCTAAACTGTTCGTATAGTCCACGAATATTGTCGCTGGCAAAATCTATGTCCCCGCCGGCAGTGTTTCTTCCGCTAATTTCTCTGGCCTCCTCAGCAATCAATTCTGCTTCTTTGTCGGTTTTACTTTCCCTATGTTTTTCTAAAGCGGTTTTATCAATTTGTGCAAACTTTCTTATTTCTTCTAAATACGCATAAGCATCTTCCGGCGTGATAGAAAAAAATTCTCTGTTTCTTAATACTTTTCCGTGTTCATTTATTTCTTTAGCACGGTATTGGTCAAAATAACTGTGTACTATCTGTTCTGCCATTTTAAGACGTTCGCTTTCGATTTTTAATGTCGCGTATACCCTATAACTAAGCGGGATTGCCGTTTTATTATTCAAACTTTGCAAGCGTCCGGCCAAATCATCGGTAATTCCTATCTTAATCCAACCGTCTAAACAAGGATTTGTGAGTATATACAAAACCGATTTTGTTTTTGCCATAGAAACGGTTATCCTTCCTCCGCTTTAATCACCCCGACGTCGACCACGCTGTCGCCGCTGTCGAGCTTGATGAGGCGGACACCCATTGCCGCGCGTCCCTGCTCGGAAACATCTTTGACTTTTTGGCGAATGACCACTCCGCTGGAGGTTACTACCATGAGGCTGTCCTTTTCGCCGGCGATGCGCATTTTCACCGCGCGGTCTTTGTCGCGCAGGGTAACACAGCGCACGCCGCGCCCGGCGCGTCCCTGACAGCGGTATTCGTCAACTTTGGTGCGCTTGCCATAGCCGTTTTGCGAGACGATCACCGCGTAATTGTCCTTGTCTTTTTTCTCCAGAATATCCATAGACACCACATGATCTCCCTTGTCCAGCGCGATGCCCCGGACACCTGCGGCATTGCGCCCCATGGCACGCACATCATTTTCGTCAAAACGGATAATCACGCCGTTGGCTGTCGTGATCAAAATGTCTTTGCTGCCGTCGGTGCGCGCCGCCCAATCCAGCGAGTCGCCCTCGTCCAGTGTAATGGCGATAACACCGCTGCGGCGGATATTTTCAAATTCCGTCACTTCGGTTTTCTTGACTGTGCCTTTTTGGGTGGTCATAAAAAGATACTGGCCGGCTTTGGTGAAATCAGCTACTTCAATAGTGGCGGTAATCTGCTCGCCTTCCTCCAGCTGGACAAAATTGGTAATCGACTGGCCTTTGCTGTTGCGGCTGGCGTCCGGTATTTCGTAGACTTTGACGCGGTAAACCTTGCCTTTATTCGTAAAAATCACCATGTAGCTGTGCGTGTTCGTGATGAAAACCGAGTCGATCTGGTCTTCCTCGCGCGTTTCCATGCCGGTCACGCCGCGGCCGCCACGCTGCTGATTGCGGAAAGAGGTTATCGGCATGCGTTTGATAAAACCGTTGCGCGTCATAAACACCGCGACATCTTCTTCAGGGATCAGGTCTTCGATATTCAGCTCCTCGATTTTACCCAAAATCCGCGTGCGCCGCGCGTCGCCGTATTTTTCTTTGACCTCTGCCAACTCGGTTTTGATAATTTTCATCACGCGGGTTTTCTTGGCCAAAATGTCCTCATAGTCGGCGATTTGTTTTTTAGTTTCGTTGTAGTCCTCGTGGATCTTGTCGGATTCCAGCGCGGTCAGCCGCTGCAGTTTCATGTCGAGAATCGCGTTGGCTTGTTTTTCGGTCAGCTTAAATTTTTTCATCAAGCCGTCGCGCGCTTCCGGCACAGTTTTGGATTTTTTGATAAGCGCAATCACCGCGTCGAGATTGTCCAGCGCGATGAGCAAGCCCTCTAAAATATGCGCCTTGTCCCTGGCTTTGTTCAGCAAAAACTGCGTGCGGCGCGTTACGACCGAGATGCGGTGCTCGATGAAATTCTGCAAAATTTCTTTTAAGGTGCAGACTTTGGGAATACCTTCGACAATTGCCAGTTGTATCGTGTTGAAATTCACCTGTAAATTGGTGTGTTTGTAAAGCTGATTGAGGACGATTTCCGGACTGGCGTCTTTTTTCAATTCAATATAAATGCGCATGCCCTGCTGACCGGATTCGTCGCGCAGGTCGGCGATGTTTTGAATTTTTTTATCTTTAACCAAATCGGCGATGCGCACAATCAGTTCGGCTTTGTTGACCTGATAGGGCAGCTCCGAAACAATAATACATTCGCGGTCTTTTTTCTGATGCGCCGGCTCGACAGACACCTGCGCGCGCACAGTTACTGAGCCGCGGCCGGTCAAATACATATTGCGTATGCCGTCTGTGCCGCAAATATTACCGCCCGTCGGAAAATCCGGCCCTTTGATGAACATAAGCAGCGAGTCGTCCGGCAGTTTGGGGTTGTCGATCAGCGCGGCCAGCCCGTCGCAAATCTCGCCAAGGTTGTGCGGCGGAATATTCGTCGCCATGCCGACCGCGATACCCGATGTGCCGTTGACCAGGAGATTGGGTATACGCGCCGGCAAAACCGCCGGCTCGCGCAGGGACTCGTCGTAATTGGGCATGAAATCCACAGTGTCGAGATCGAGATCGGTCATCAACTCCTCGGAAATCCTGGCCAGGCGCGCCTCGGTGTAACGCATCGCCGCCGGAGCGTCGCCGTCCACCGAACCGAAATTGCCCTGTCCGTCGACCAGCGGATAACGCAGGCTAAATTCCTGCGCCATGCGCACCAGCGTGTCGTACACGGAAGCGTCGCCGTGCGGGTGATATTTGCCGAGCACATCGCCGACAGTCGTCGCGGATTTTTTGTACGGCTTATCGCGCGTGATACCATTCTCGTACATCGAGTAGAGCACGCGGCGGTGCACCGGCTTCAGGCCGTCACGCACATCGGGCAGCGCGCGCCCGACGATCACGCTCATCGCGTAATTGATATACGAAGTCTGCATCTCATCTTCGATGAGCAGGGGTTTTACTCTGGGGTTGGCCGCTTCAGGATTTTCCGGCGGCTTGGTTTCTTTTTTTTCTTTCGGATTTTCTTTTTTGTTTTTTTTGTCAGCCATTTTTTCTCCTAAATATCCAGCCACTTCACACTATTGGCGCGCTCTTGAATGAAGCGTTTGCGCGGCTCGACCTCAGAACCCATGAGTATCGAAAAAATCTCGTCGGCGCGCACCGCATCTTCCATTTTGACCTGCAGTAAAACCCGATTTTGCGGATCCATTGTCGTTGACCAGAGCTGATCGGGATTCATCTCGCCCAGGCCTTTGTAACGCTGGACAGCCACGCCAGAGTCTTTGCCAAATGTTTTGACAACATTTTCCTTTTCTTCATCGGAATAAGCGTACTGGGTTTGCTTGCCTTTTTTGACCAGATACAGCGGCGGCTGGGCGGCGTAGAGACAGCCTGCCTCGATGACCTTTTTGGCATAACGGTAAAAGAAAGTCAGGAGCAGCGTGCGAATATGCGCTCCGTCCACATCGGCGTCGGTCATAATGATGATTTTGTGATAACGCAAATACTGTAAAACTCTTTCCAGCTCATTTTGCGAAGCCGCGTCCGGCACAGTATCGTCGTCCTCGTCATTGCGCGCGGCGAGTTTGTCAAAAACTTCCGGGCCGATCGCCGAGATCATGTTTTTTAATTCCTCATTTTCCAGCACTTTGTCGAGACGCACTTTTTCGACATTGAGTATCTTGCCGCGCAGAGGCAGTATCGCCTGAAAATTGCGGTCGCGTCCCTGCTTGGCCGAGCCGCCGGCCGAGTCGCCCTCTACTATATATACTTCGCATTTGGACGCGTCGCGGTTGATGCAGTCGGCCAGTTTGCCGGGCAGCGACGAACCTTCCAGCGCGGATTTGCGGCGGGCAAGGTCTTGGGCGTTGCGCGTGGCGTTGCGCACCCTCTGGGCGATGAGGCACTTATTGACTATCGCTTTGCCGATCGTCGGATTGGCCTCAAAAATGTCCGTCAATCCGGTATCGACCACGCTGTCCACAATGCCCTTGATTTCGCTGTTGCCGAGCTTGGATTTGGTCTGGCCTTCAAACTGCGGATTGGGCGCTTTGACGGAAACAATCGCCGTCAGCCCTTCGCGCACATCGTTGCCGGTAAACAGTTCGTCTTTTTTGAGATTGATCAACTCATATTTTTTGGCAAAATTGTTGATCGAACGGGTCAGCGCCGTGCGGAAGCCGGACAAATGCGTGCCGCCCTCGCGCGTGCGGATATTGTTCACAAAAGTCAGCATCGTCTCGTCGTAATAATCCTTGCAGTAATGCAGGGACACTTCCACGTCCACGCCGTCCTGCTCTTTATGAATATAAAGCGGCTTTTTGATCAACGGCTCTTTAGCCTCGTCGATATGCTCGATGTACTCGACTATGCCGCCCTCAAAACAATAAATTTCTTTTTTTTCGGTTTTTTCGCGGCGGTCGCTGAAAGTGATTTGCAAACCTTTGTTTAAGTAAGTCGTTTCTTTGAAGCGCGTGGACAGCGTGTCAAAACTAAAGTCCAGCGTTTCAAAAATCGTTTTGTCCGGCAAAAACCTAATTATCGTGCCGGTCGTTTTTTGTTTGGCCTCGTCTTTAAATTCGCCGATTTTTTTGACCGGAATTCCTTTGTGATAAGTGTTTTTATAAATTTTCTTGTCGCGATGCACCTCGACCTCAAAAGTTTCAGACAACGCGTTGACCACGGACGAGCCGACGCCGTGCAAGCCGCCGGAAACTTTGTAGCCGCTTTTGTCAAATTTGCCGCCGGCGTGTAGCGTGGTCAGCACGACCTCGACAGCCGGAATTTTCGCCTTGTCGTGAAAATCAATGGGGATACCGCGGCCGTTGTCCCAGACAGTGCAGTAGCCGTTTTTCCCGAGAGTAACTTCGATCTCCGTGCAGTATCCGGCCAGCGCTTCGTCCACGGAATTGTCGACGATTTCGTAAACCAGATGATGCAGACCATAACGGTCGGTCGAGCCGATATACATACCCGGCCGCTGCCGCACCGCTTCTAAACCCTCTAAAATCTTGATACTGCGCGCGTCGTACTTGTGAGATTCCGCCATTATTTCCCTCAATTTTCGTAAAGCAATTTATGTAATTTTTTTGGCAAATGTTCCTTGATGATATTATCATTTATTTTATCCGGCGTAAAACCAGTTTTAAGCATAATATACTTGACAGCGGCGGATTTTTCCGGCGTACGCCACAGCCAGAAAAGGATTTCTTCCTGCAGTTCAGAGAGTACGCCGTTGAAGCGCGTCTCGCCAATCTGCGGCAGAGTATCCTTGATGTCGCGATACCGCGCCCACGGCGCTTCGTCGAGACAGCGCCGGATTTCCGCGTCGATTTTGCGGTCTTTTTTATTCTGGCAGAGAATACAGACCCTGCCGCCGCCCCAAAATTTTTGGCCGCACACCGCGCAAACTTTTTGCGGATAGGAGTTATCCGGCCTATCGGGTTTTTGCGGCTCAACATAGCCGGTCGCTTTGATTTTTATTTCCTTAATAACGATTTGCGGACAAAGTGTTCGGTATTTTTCGAGAATAACCGGCCGGAAATATTGTCCCTGCTGCGCCCAGGCCGCCGAAGCCGACGCCAGGAACAATGTTTTGTTTTTATAAGCGCAGGGCTGGAGTTTGAGATTGCCAGCGGCGACCTGCGGCCAGGCGGCTTTCAGAGTTTCCAGCGCCAGACCGTCGCGCAACTGATAATTCCTGCCCAGCAGACGCTGGAGTATTTCGCCGAGAGAATTCATTTATTTCAGCACGGCTTGCCGCGCGATATATTTCAAAGCCGCGGAAGTCAGAAAACCCGAACGGCTTTCGCCCTCCTTGCTGGCCAGCGCATCGATTTTGGTCAATACGCTTTTGGGCAGGGAAATATTTATCCGCAGCACTTCTTGCGACAAATCGCCGGTGTTCACATTGACCAGCCCCCAGATATAGTTCGCTTTTTTATATTTACGTTTTAGCCGATCTATCTCCGAAGGGCTGGGCACTGGCTCGTCGTCCAGCAACAACCCTTCGATATGCGTTAAAATAGCTTCCTCCGCGTTGTCCAGCGCTTCTTCGATGGTCGCGCCAGCCGAAAAACAACCGGGCAAATCCGGCACGGTTACTCCATAGTCGCTGGTTTTGTCCTTTTCGATATACACCGGATATTTCATCGCTTTCTCCTTTGCCAGTTTAATCCGGCCTGCCGAAAAATACTTCTTACTGTGCCAATCGGCAAATCGGCTTTTGGGTGCGGAACGGTTACTTTGCCGGACTTGGATTGGTGCTTAAACTGATGATGACTGCCGCGAATATTAAAAACAAACCAGCCGTCCTCTTTCAACAGTCTGACAACCTCGCCGCTGCGCATAGTGTGTATTATACACACGCGAATAGCTTCTGTAAAGAATTGGGTGTTTCGTTCTAAAAATTAAGCCTTTTACTAGTTGCTTTGTAGATTATAGGCCGCTCCGCAAACAAAATCTTTGCTCCAATCTGAATTTTTTATCCGCCGTAGGGGTTAAATAGCCAGCGATTAATTCTCCCTCTTGCCGCAGCATAAATCACATCATCTGGTAGTGAAACATAGTTCCAATTAACAAATTCGATGGCCGAATGATATCTATACACCGTAGGCAAAACAATCCACTCGTAATAGTTCATGAGATGCATCTTTCCCATCGGAAGCTTATTAGGATTAACATATTTAAGCGCGTCCCAATGTTTTTCACAAGCAAATTTTGCAAAATGAAAATATCCCTCCGCTGAAAATCTTGTTTTATTAATATATTTTAGTGCTTTACTGTTAACCCCAGCAGCCGCATAACAAAGCGTGCGATATTGTCCATCGGGCAATTTGCTGTCATCAACCCCGCGGAATATTTCCCCGGAATAATCTCCTTTAACAGCCCTCAAAAGTTCTTCGTACGAGCAGCCACCAATCTTAGCTGATTCTTTAGCGCCCTCTTGTCTCCGTTCTTTCCAGCCTTCCCAGTAATATCCGCCTACTATTTTAGTTTGCATAGAAAACCTCCTAAAGTTTTTTGCATATCATCAAAGTATCGTAAATTATTTTAAATCGTTTCATTTTTTTAGAGCTTATGTTTCAGCAAATCTTGCCATTCTCGATACTAATAATTTTCATGCCTTGCAACAGCTCCGGCGCAAAACGTCCGGTATCCGTCACTGTAAAAATTTTCTGATTGCGCGGAGCGTTTATAAGCGCAGGGCTGGAGTTTGAGATTGCCGGCGGCGACCTGCGGCTAGGCGGCTTTCAGGGTTTCCAGCGCCAGACCGTCGCGCAGCTGATAATTCCTGCCCAGCAGACGCTGGAGTATTTCGCCGAGAGAGTTCATGGGCGGCAATTATAACATCTCGCGGATTTCGCGCGGGAAAATACGTGAATTTGTTTCCTACTGCAAATCCTTAAACAGTTTTGGATAATCCATTCTGCCGTCCGTGATGTGATAAACAAAAATAATATCCTCGATTAAACGATAAACACAAAGATAATTTCCGCAAACAAGCATTCGGTATTCTTGCGCTTTCAAGATTTCATCACGACAAGCCAGTCCCAACTTGGGATGCTTTAACAAATGAGCCAAAGCTTGATAAATCTTATCCGTGATTTTACGCGCAGAGCTTGCACCGGCCAAACGCCAATGCACGACGGCGATTTCTTCCAGTTCTTGCTGTGCCGGCGGCAAAATTTGCAGTTTAAGATTTTTTCCGCGCATAGATTTTTTCCAGCCGGGCTTGGGATTGTTCCGGTGTATAAACTGGCGCTCCGGCCAGACGAAATTGTTCGGCAGCTTCAACTTTATTGCGCAGGCGCAAGGTCTCCTCGCGTTTTTCAAAAGCTTCGATACTCATCACTACCAGATCGCCTTCACCGTTTTTAGTAATATAAATTGGCTCATGGGTAGCTAAAGCCAGCGCGGAAATCGTGCCGTAATCATTGCGCAGACAAGTGGAAGATTTAATTAACATCTTTTGCTCCTTTACCGTATAAATTATTCTATTAATATTATAGCATAATTCTACAATAAAAAACCTTTGCCTAGACCAGTCTGCCATTTTCAAGCTTAATAATCCGCATATCTTTTAATAACTCCGGCGCAAAACGTCCGGTGTCTGTAACTGTAAAAATTTTCTGGCTGCGCGGAGCGATAGCGGCAATAATTTTATTCAGGCGGACTAAATCCAGCTCCAGCAAAACATCATCGATTAGAACGATTGGCGGATCGTCCAGTTTTTGCCTTTTGATTTTGGCTTCGGCGCATTTAAACGCTATCGAGATCAGCCGTTTTTGCCCCTGCGAACAAAATTCTGCGGCTTTGTTTTCGTCCAGATAGACCTCAAAATCATCGGTGTGCGGACCGAAATGTGTGCGGCCAAAACGCAAATCTTCCGCGCGCGAACTTTGCAGCACTTCGAGATTTTTTTGTTTGTCGCTCAAAGTTTTCGTTTTATATTTCAAGGTCAACTGACCCGCAAAACCCATAGCGTTGTAAAACTGTGCGGTTTCGCGCGCGAAAAACTCCAAATATTCCTGCCGCTTGAGCTTAACTTGTGCGGCACAGTCCGCCAGTTGCGCGTCCCAGACCGACAAATCTCCGCTCTGGCCATTGCGCATATTTTTTAGCAGCTCATTGCGCTGTTTCAGCGCGCGGACATAGATTTGCAGAGCGCGGCAGTATTCCGGCTCGGCCTGCGAGATTACAATATCGAGATATTTGCGCCGTTGCACCGGCTGGCCGTGAATGATTTCCAGATCCGAGGGCAGGAAAAGCACGCTGTTCACCCGGCCGAGTAATTCCGAAGCGCGGCTCAAAGTTTCTTCATTGATTTTTATCACGCGTCCCGCGCCGCGCTCCTGCCGCAAAGCAACGGTCAGCGACGGGCGTTGAGCGAAGTCGAAACGCCCGTTAATTGCAAAACCCGGCTGGCCGTAACGAATACATTTATTCAGGCCGTTCACGATTTTCGAGCGGCTCGTAGCTAGAATATCTATAGCTTCCAGCACATTGGTCTTACCGGCGCCGTTTGTCCCGACGATTAAATTATTGTCCGCGAAATCCAGCGTCGCGTTTTCGTAATTGCGGAAATTCAGGAGCCAAAGACGCGTAATTTTCATAAGTATGTTATTATAACGGAAAATTTTTGCAACACCACAATAAAACTAACGATAAGGGTTTATGCAAACCAAAATACTAGCGGAACAAATTCGGGGAATTTGGCGGAAGATTAAGCCAGACGAATACGTGCATCTGGTCGGAACTACGTGCAGGCTTGAGAACATTACCCAGATGCTGAAATTAACCTTTTCTCCTCAAGCTTACACTTTGTTTTTCTTTTTTTATGGAAATGCTCCTTATGATCGGGTTATGAGCCTGTTGTATAAGCTATATGATTACGCCGAAAGCGGCGAAAATCCGCAACTGACCGACAAAATGGAGCGGACCATACTTTCTCTACACAAAGCGTTACACGAATTAAAAGTGTATCTTGTCGAATATATGTACAAAGACGATCTCGCAACACCGACAGAACGACAAACTCTGCTGGCGGAACTGGACCAGAAAATCCAAGAGCTTCAAATCAGACAAAGCCTCGCCGCAACATTAGAGCTTCTGCACAGCTTGCTGGATTTCAATCATTTTTTAAGGTAAGCCGTCGCCGCGGACAGCGGCCAGCGCAAATGCTCGCTGCAGCGGCCTTCCGGCGCCAGCAAAATTTTGACAGTTTCCGCCGCTTGTTTTTTTTGCAAAGCGGCGCGGATAATTTTTTCCACAAAGACATGATGATTGCAGTCTTTGCTGATATGCGCCAGCATAATCGCGCGGGTTTTGCGAGAGGTTTCGCCGCGTACCACGCGCTCGACAATACGCGCCGCCTGCTCATTGGAGAGATGTCCCTGGTCGCTCAAATTGCGCTCGATGACCTGCGCCGGACGCCGTGAAGTTTTTTCGCGCAGCACATCGTGATTGGCCTCGAGGAACAAAAAATCGCAGTCGTGAATATCTCTGTAAATACGCTCCGGCAGCGCGCCGAGATCGGTGAAATAAGCCGCGCGAAAACCGCCGTGTTCAAATAAAAACCCCGTGTTGCCGGCCTCGTCATGCGGCACTTGAAAAGTCTTGATTTTCAGCTTGCCAAAATTTTCTTTTTCCCGAAAAAAATTTATCCGGCAGTCCGTCAAATCATACCCGAGTTTTTGCGCCTCGGCGTGGGTTGCCCGGGTCAGCCAGATCGGAGTGCGGTATTTTCGCGCCAGTTTTCCGGCGCTTTTGATATGGTCGCCGTGCGCATGCGTGATCAGCAGGCGGCCTATGTTTTCGGGAGAAATATTTTTTTCCAGCAGGCGTTCTTCGATTCTCTTGAGCGGAATGCCGGCGTCGATAAGCAGGGTCTCGCCACCCAAAATCAAGAGCGAACTGTTGCCGCTGCTGCCGGACGCCAGACTGCAAAACTCGAACATTAAAACGCGATACGGCCGTCTAAAAAATAGTTCGGCTTGGCGATTGGCGAATTTTTTTCTCTCAAGACCAGCTCAGGGCCGTACGCGCAGACTAGAATATTGTCGATAAGCTCCGGCAGCGCGTTGACTTTGCGGGTTTGCACGATTAGGCCGGGGTAATAGTACATGCGCCGCATAATTTTGTCGCCGGCGTGATCCTTGTAATTGTATTCGCTGATATCCTGCGGCATGCCGTAAAGCACTTTCATTTCGAGAATGCCGTCGGTCGGCCGCAAGCCGGCGCCAGTCTCGTAAATAATTTTGTCCGAATAGCCGGCCGCCATATTGCCGGTGTACAGCCCGACCGCAATCACTTCTTTATTTTCGTTAAAATAAAAATAGATGCGGTTCTCCGGCTGCTGCGCCAGAAAAACCTGCGTTTTGTCGTTGACATTGAGCGGATAGGGCAGGCCTGTGATTTCCTGTTTACCCCATTTGCCGACAAAAGGATATTTTTGCGCGACATCGTCAAAAGTCTCGCCGACAGAGATGCCGCCGATAGAAGTTTCGGCGCTCAGCCAGACTGCCAGCGCTAAACAGAAAAATATTTTTTTCATCGCCTGAATTATAACACAGCCTTCCGCCGCCGCCAGACCTATCCATTTGTTTTTCGCTTTTTTTCTCCTTATAATAAGCGCATGTTTCAAAAAGTCGCTTTCATCGGGCTGGGGCTGATTGGCGGCTCTATTGCCCGCGCCATACGCCAAAAATATCCGGCCGCCTGGATCGCCGCCAAAACCGCGTCGTCCAAAACTTTGGCCTACGCTTACGACAGCGGCATCGTGCAGGAAACGCCGGGCAATATTGTCGCGCTGTGCCGCGACGCCGATTTGATAATCATCGCCACGCCAATCGAGCTAATCGCCGCTTATGTGAAACAAATTTACGCGGTGGCCAAACCTGGCGCGATTATCATCGACACCGGCTCGACCAAAAGCCAGATCGTCGGAGCGCTCAAAAAATACTCCGCTAAATTTATCGGCTGCCACCCGATGTTTGGCAGCGAAAAAACCGGTATCGCGCACTCCTCGGCGGATCTGCTGCAAGGCGCGCGCATTATTTTCACGCCGTACAAAGACACGCCGCGCGGCAAATTGCTGGCCGTTTTGCAATTTTTTAAGTCGCTCGGCGCGCGCCCCTGCAAAGCCGACGCCCGTGAACACGACGCTGCGGTCGCGGCCGTTTCACACACGCCGTATTTTAACGCCGTCGCCCTGCTGCAAATGGCCGACAACGACACCAAACGCGCTCTGGCCGCGACCGGTTTTCAATCCTGCACGCGCGTCGCAGAATCCGATCCTCTGTGGGGCGTGGAAGTAGCACGCAGCAACCGCCGCGAAATACTACGGCATCTAAAAAAACTGCAGCGCGAAATTTCCTGGCTCGAACAACTGATCGGCCGCGGCGACTACAAAGGCCTCAAAGAATATCTCGAATTTAGCCGGCAAATCAGGAGGAGTATTTACAGATGAAAGTTTGTTTTTCCTGCGGCGGCACTGGCGGACACATTTATCCAGCTCTGGCTATTGCGGACAAATTTGCGGAGCGTTTTTTTATCGGGTCAAACCGGCTGGAAAAAACGCTGGCGCCGCAGGCCGGTCATAAATTTTACGAAATACCGGCCAGCAGCCGTGATCCGCGCGCGGTCATAGCCGGATTTTATCAAGCTCTAAAAATCCTCGCGCGCGAAAAGCCAGCTATTGTTATAGCGACCGGCGGCTATGTTACCGTGCCGGTCATTTTAGCGGCCAAATTGCTCGGCAAAAAAGTCTATTTACAGGAACAAAACATTTTACCCGGCCGCGTTAATCGATACTTAAGCCGCCTCGCTGCCAAAGTTTTTGTCGCTTTTGCCGGAGCAGCCAGGTATTTTCCTAGAAATAAAGCGGTATTAACCGGAAATCCAGTCCGCAAAGACATACTTAACGTAAGTTTTTCGCCAAACAACACGAAAATTCTAGTTTTTGGCGGGTCATTGTCCGCAAACAGTATTAACAAGGCCATAAATGAACTTAAAACCAATAAAGCGCTACTTGACAACATTGTGCATTTAGACGGAACAAATTACGAGCACGATATGGCAAATTTGTACAGCCAGACTAAACTATGTGTTTGCCGCGCCGGAGCGACAACTTTGTCCGAACTGGCGGCCATAGGTTTGCCTTCTATATTGATACCCTATCCGTACGCCGCGGACAATCATCAAGAATTTAACGCGCGGTATTTTGAGGAGCGCGGCGCGGCCGTTCTTATGCTCGACAAAGATTTGACCGCCGCTTCGCTAGCCGACGCGATTGCCAAGATCAACAATCCCGAAACACTGACCAGAATGTCCAACGCTGCCAAAACTTTGCATTTCAAGAACGCCGCGGAAAAAATAAAACATTTTATTGAGAAAACTTCTGTTGACAAAAAGAATAAAATTGAATAAAATTGAATCGGGTGGTTAATTATGGCTAAAACGATAACTCTGCGGGTAGATGACGCTGCTTATGGTCTTTTTAAGACCGCGGCTGACGGCGACCGCCGGACTATTTCTAATTATATTGAACATGCGGCACTGCATTATACTCTGGACAACGAATTTGTCGACGACAGTGAAATGGAGTGGATTAACTCGCGCGCCAAAGATTTAAAACGCAGCCTGGCGGACATTCAGCAAGGCAGGTATCATTTCGTTGACTGAATATAGAATTGCGGAAACAAATTCTTTCTGCCAAAAAATAATCTCTAAAAAATTTTCGGCTTTGCAGAACAAACTGCGAACTTATGTTTACCCGATTTTAAAACGCAATCCGTATTGCGGCCCAAATATCAAGAAACTGAAAGGCGCGGAATATAAAAGTGTTTTTCGGTATCGGTTGGGCAATTATCGTTTGTTTTATAAAATAGCCTCGGACAGCGCGGTCATTTTTATTTTGGACATTGCCCACCGCCAAAACGCTTATTAGTAATTGACGGAAAGTTTTTTCTGCCTATATAATGAAGCCACTAAACAAGGAGAACAAAAATGACGAAGCGCACCTTTCAGCCCAAAGCTTTGCGGGAAAAACGCAAAAAAGGTTTTTTAGCACGCATGGGCACGGCTAACGGCAGAAATGTCGTCCGCCGCCGGCGCGCCAAGAGCAGAAAGCGTTTAGCTGTCTAGGCTGCGTGTTCCCGACGCTGACCAGGCAGGCCGATTTTGCGGCCGTTTACGCGGGACAAAAACAGGTCAGCAAAAATTTTGTGCTTTTTTATTTACCCCACGCAGAATTCCGCTATGCGGTAGTGGCCTCGAAAAAGACTATCGGCAACGCCGTGCAGCGCAACCGAGCTAAACGTCTTTTGCGGGAATTATTACGGGCAGTTGCCGCGCGAAAAAAGCCGATGGGTGATTTGATTCTCGTCGCGCGCGCCGGAATATTGAAAAATAAATTTGCGGCTATGCAGGCCGAGTTGGAACAATGCTTAAAAAACTGGTTGTCCGTTTAATCCGGATTTATCAATTTTTTAGCCAGCGTCTGCCGTGGCGGGTTTGCCGGTTTTATCCGACCTGCTCGGAGTATATGATTTTGAGTTTGGAGAAATACGGCCTGGCGCACGGCCTCTGGCGCGGCTTAAAAAGGATCTCGCGCTGCCGCCCTGGACAGCCGGGCGGTGAAGATTGGCCGTAAGTTTTATATTATTATAGAAAGGAGAGTGAAAATGAATAATTTTTTTATTGAAGTCTTAAAGTTTTTTGGCGCAAATCTCAACTATGGTCTGGCGATCATTTTGCTGACCGTGCTGATCAAGCTCATTTTTTGGCCGCTGACCGCCAAGCAATTTGAGTCTATGGCGGCGATGCGCAAAATTCAGCCCAAGCTCAAGGAGTTGCAGGAGAAATACCGCAGCGACGCGCAGACCTTACAGAAAAAAATGCTGGAGCTGTACAAAACGCACAACATGAATCCTCTGTCCGGCTGTCTGCCTATGCTGATCCAACTGCCGATTTTGTTCGCGCTGTACGCCGCCTTGAATTCCGTGGCGTTCATCAATCTGGACGGCGGCAAAGATTTTTTGTGGATCAACGATATTTCCTTTAAAGAAACCCAGGATTTTGCCGTGTTTCAACGGGAAAATCAGCGCGGAATTTCTGACACACGCGAAACCCGGGAAAAAGCGCTGGCCAATATCATCGTGAAAAAACAATACTCCGGCACGAACACCAAGTTGCCGGTAGCAGCGCCGCTGCTGGCGATTTTCGTGGCTTTGACTACGTATTTCAGCCAGAAAACTATGGGCATGGATAAAGAGCAGGAAAAAATGATGCTGATGATGCCTTTTGTGATGCTGATCGTCTGTTTGAATTTGAGCGCTGGCATTTCGATTTATTTGCTCGTGTCCAATTTATTCGCCGGCCTGCAGCAAGTGTACATGCTGAGAAAACTGCCGCCGCGTACGCTTGACGTAAAACAAATTAAGTAAAGGAGAAAATTTATGTTTGGAATTTTTGGCAAAAAAGAAGAAGCGCCCGATGAAGCCGTGGTTAGCAACGGCGCGGAAAGGCCGCAGCGTGAAACCCTGGAAATTACTCCGGCGGTTACGGACAGCGCGCGCTTGACCCTGCTCGACATCTTGAAAACGATGGGTTTGAATGTTGATGTCGTCGTGAAAGACAGCCGCGAAAATACTATTGCGCTGGAAATCACCGGCGCGGAAGATCTGGGCATTGTGATCGGCAAAGCCGGCAGCACTTTGCAGGCCTTGCAGTTGCTGTTGTCCAATATTTTGAGCCGCAAATATCAGAAAAAAGCTTTTGTGCATCTGGACGCCAACGATTACAAAGTCAAGCAGGAGCAGGCCATTATCGCCGCGGCTAATGACGCCGCCGATGTCGCCGAGCGCGAAAATGTCCAGATCGTGCTGGACCCGATGTCCGCCGCGGAAAGACGCCTCGTGCATACCACGCTGCAAAATCGCCCCGCTGTGGAAACTTTCAGCCGCGGTATGGGACGCACGCGTCAGGTGGTCGTTTCGCCCAAAGGTTTTAAAAAAGAAAAAAGTGAATAAGACTATCGCCGCTATTGCCACTCCGCCGGGAACTGGAGGGGTGGCGATAGTGCGCATTTCCGGGCCGGACGCTTTTGCGGTAGCGGCCAAAATATCCAGTGTGAAAAAATTTGACAAAAACACCATAAAACCCTGTGTTTTATTTGAACTTAACACTAAAACCGTTCTTGATAAAGGATTGCTTTCCGTTTTTAAAGCGCCTAACTCTTATACCGGAGAAAATGTAGTAGAAATTAACTGTCATGGTTCGTATTACTTGACACAAAAGCTTCTGACAGAGGTTTTAAAAGCCGGAGCGCATTTAGCGGAAGCCGGTGAGTTTACCAAAAGAGCTTTTTTGGCCGGGAAGCTAGACTTAACGCAGGTTGAAGCGGTAGCGGACACCATTTCCGCAGGTAGCGACTTGTCTTTAAATCTTGCTTTACGGCATTTAGAAGGCGATGTTCAGCAAAAAATCCGGCAAATTCGCGGCGAGTTTTTGCAAATCTTGAGCGAGATAGAGGCGGCGCTGGATTATCCCGACGAAATAGCCGACCCCTCGCCGGAAAAAATCCGCGCCCTGCTCAAAAACGCGCAAAAAACTTTCGCGCAATTATTAGAGGACAGCGCCAGGGGCTTGCTCATAAAATCCGGCGCGGTTATCGCTCTGGTCGGCCGCCCCAACACCGGCAAGTCCTCGCTTTTTAACGCGCTGCTCAAACACAACAAAGCGATAGTAACCGCGACGCCCGGCACGACGCGTGACGCGCTGGAGGCCGAAGCGCAAATTAATGGACTGCGCGTTACGCTCGTCGATACAGCCGGCTTGCGCGAAACGCAGGACGCGGTGGAAAAACTCGGCGTGGAGCGCAGCCGCGCGCATTTGCAAACAGCCGATCTTGTGCTGGCCGTATTTGACGCGGCTTCCGGCGCGGCGGCGGAAGATCGGAAAATTTTGGAATATCTCCGCGGCCGTCCACAGTTGCGTGTGGCCAACAAAATGGACTTGTCAGAAAAAGTGGACATTCCCGATATCATTCCGGTATCTGCCAAAACCGGCCAAAATCTTGACTTGCTGGCCGCAAAAATTTTAGAAAAACTTGACCTGCGCCGCGTGGACTTTAGCAAAAATATTTACATTAGCTCCCTGCGCCAAAAAGACCAGCTCATTCGCGCGGCGCAAATTTTGGCCAAAACTCTGGACGCGTTGGAGACTGTCGATTATTTGGATGTGCTCGCGCCGCATCTCCAAGGGATCGTTGCCGTTCTCGGCGAAATCACCGGCGATGCGGTGTCCGACGAAATCATTGAGCAAATTTTCGCCAATTTTTGTGTGGGAAAATAACCGCCAGCAGGAATTATCCCTTAGCGTTTACAGCGCCACTACTGTAATCCCCGCATTGTATTTATTGAAATCGCGGTCTTTAGCCAATTCGGGACAGGCCGTCAGGATAGCTCGGCCTTCCTCGGCAAAAAGCTCGAATTTATCACCGGCGCAAAATTTATACCGCCCGCGTAAAAATTCCGGCAATTCAGCGCGGATCTTTCCGCAGCCGTGAATTATTTTTACCGCTTTACAGCCGCGCCGTTTGGCCGAAAGCAAGGCTTGCTCCACCAGTACAAGCGCTTCGTCCACGGTCGGCCGGTAAGGATGCAGGTCAAAACGCTTGATTTTTAACATTTTCCTTATTTTATCGGTCTGCTTTTAAATATTCAAGCAAATTTCTTAAAGCAAAGTTATTCCAATTATAAACCACTTATCCACAAAAATGCGTTCGTTTTGTATGGTTAAGCGTTAAGCATTGCTTTTTTAAGCGTTATTTTGTGGAAAACAAGTTAATAACGCGTATAACTTTACAGTTTATGCACGATTTCGCGCACTGATTATGCAGGAAAAATGGTTACTTATTTACTTTCTTTAAAGAATTTATGCACGAATTTAATCTGTTCAAGCGCTCGTCTATCACCTTTTGTTCCAGCGGCGGCATTTTGGCGGCGGCAGTGCCGGCGCGCGCGGAAAATCCAGCGGTGTTCACGCGGGAAAATCCGGCCGTTCGCACCAATTCATAAGTGTCCTGAAATTCCGCGTCTGTCTCGTCTGGAAAACCGACAATAATATCTGTGGAGATTTTGGCCGACGGAATGCGCGCGCGGATCTTCGCGAGCAGCGTCAGATAATGTTTGATAGTGTAGCCTCTGTTCATCAATTGCAAAACGCGGTCGTTGCCGTGCTGCACCGGCAAATGAATTTCGCGGTCGATTTTGGCCTGGCGCGCGATGACCGAAATAAGTTCGTCGCTCATGTCTTTGGGGTGAGACGTCAAAAAAGCGAGCTTCGGCACGGCGGTACATTTTTGCAATACTAATTCCAGCAATTGCGGAAAAGAAATTTTTTGTCCCTGAAATTCTCCGGCGTAAGAATTGACATTTTGTCCCAGCAAAAATAAAACTTCGCGCCGGCTAAAATCGATTTGCTGTATTTCCGCGAGTATTTCCTCAGCGCCGCGGCTGCGCTCGTGTCCGCGCGCGTATGGCACGATGCAGTAGGCGCAGTAATTGTCGCAGCCCTGCATGATCGTTACCCACGCTTCCGGCGAATCCGCGCGGCGCGGCGGATAACGGCGGGCTTCTTCAATTTCCAAAAAGCCGTCGAGAAATGGCGCGCGTTTTTTTATTTCTGCTTTATTGCACGCGGGCATACAGCCGGCGAGAAAAATCTTTTGGTCGAGATTTTTTGTCCTGCGCAGATAATTAAAATTTTCGAGCTGGCCATAGACACGCCGCTCGGCTTTGTCGCGCACCGCGCAGGTGTTGAGAACCAAAATATTCGCGGCTTCCGGATTGTCCGCCGGCTGACAGCCGTTAAATTCCAGCAAGCCGGCCAAATGTTCGCTGTCGTTTTTATTCATCTGGCAGCCGAAAGTGATGATGTGATAAGTTTCGGGCATACGCGATTTTAACACGTATGCCCGTTGTGAAAAGAATTAAATCCGCGGCGTGTAAACAAACTCTTCCAGACGCTTGTGCTCCAGAGCGGTTTCCACCCACTCGGCCTTTTGCGCGGCGGCCTGAATCAAACGCACTTTCTCACGCAGGGACGGCCGTTCGGCCATCAAATTCATGCGGTCATTGAACGCGCTGTAAATCATTTTTATTCCCCCCTTCCCTTTCCGCTGGAGAAAGTAGAAAGAAATATACCAAGATTTTTCGATGTTTTGGGGGAAAAGTGTTCAAAAATGAGCAGTTTGGCTGAGTTTTTCCTGAAATCAGGCCAGAAACGATTTCGGTCAAATCTTTACCAACAAATAAAAATGGACTATACTTACTTTTATGTTTGATAAAAATAATTCTGCAACTACCCCCCCCCCCCCGCAAGTTTCATAATAGAGACACAAAGAATCTAGATTGTTTTAATTTTCGCTATGTAAAATATTTCTGGACATTTTCATTTTTAGGGCTGGCTGCATGAATTTCAATTCCCTGCAGTTTTGGCTGTTTTTTCCGTCTGTTACGCTAATTTATTTTGTAATAACTGTTAAGAATCATAAATATAGCAATATATTTTCTCAATTATTTTTGCTGGCAGTTTCTCTATTTTTTTACGCCTGTTGGAATCCCTACTATCTCCTACTCATTATTATCTCTGTGGCCGTTACTTGGCTGTCGGGTATATTAATGGAAAACAATGACCAGAAAACTGGGCAAATCATTTTAGCCTTATCTCTAATTATAAATTTGGCGATACTTTTCTTTTTTAAGTATTACAATTTCTTTGCCGACACGTTGGCCGGCTTATCGGCAACTGTTCATTTTCCATATCTAAATGTTCTCTTGCCGGTTGGCATTTCATTCTATACTTTCCAAGCGCTGGGTTACTCGTTGGATGTTTTTTACGGCAAGGTCAAAGCAGAAAAGAGTTTTTTGAATTATGCTCTTTTTGTAACATTTTTCCCGCAACTTGTTGCCGGTCCCATAGAACGCACCGTCAATCTTTTGCCGCAATTTAAGACAAATCATAAATTTAGTTACAAAACAGCGGTTTTCGGTCTGCGCTTAGCCGCTTGGGGACTGTTCAAAAAAATAGTGATTGCTGACAGCTTGGCTCTATATGTGAATACTGTTTACAGCGAGCCGTCCATCTATCCAGCAACAACGCTATTATTGGCTACTTTCTTTTTTGCGTTTCAGATTTACTGTGATTTTTCGGGTTACTCCGATATTGCTATCGGCACAGCAAACGTCTTGGGATTTAAGTTAATGACTAATTTTCAGCGGCCGTATTTCTCCCGCTCAATTACAGAGTTTTGGCGGCGCTGGCATATTTCGTTATCAACTTGGTTGAAAGATTATCTGTACATTCCATTAGGCGGCAATCGCAAAGGATTGCTCCGTAAAAATCTGAACTTGTTAATTACATTTTTGATCTCCGGCTTGTGGCACGGAGCGGCTTGGCATTTTGTGTTTTGGGGCGGTTTGCACGGCTGTTATCAGATTGCAGGACGCGCTTCATCAAACTGGTTGACGAGTATTAGAAATAAAATTGGCCTGTCCGACGGCAAGCCAATTACTTTGCTAACCCAAATAGTTTTTACATTTATATTGGTCTGTTTTGCCTGGGTATTTTTCCGTGCCGAAAGCATGAAAGACGCATTGTGGATCTGCCAAAAATTTCTGGCTCTGCCGCAAGAAATACTGCTGCACTTAAAAAACATTTTTCAAATAGGCCTGGCGGATACACTGCGTTTCGCCTTTCAACTAGGTGGTATAGCTCCTACTATTGTTAAGAGTTTTGGTTTAAGGAGCTGGGTGTTCTCATTGTTCTTGATAGTTTTCCTAATGGCCGGTGATTCCTGGACAGACAACGCAACGCCAGCCAGCGAGAAAATCACCTGCTGGCCGTTGGTTGTTCGTTGGGCGGTGTATTACACAATTGTCGGCTTTATAATTTATTCCATAATAAGCAACTATCAATCCGCCTCGCCATTTATTTATTTTACTTTTTAGGATAAACCATGAAAAAACTCTTGCTTAAATTAATGTTGTTATTTTTACCATTTTTGCTTTTTTTAACAATTCTCGTGTTCTGGGCAACATATAGTTATAGCTATCACCTAGCCATTCTCGATAAATACCAGATGCTTAAAAACACAACAAGTCCGAAACTTGTTCTAGTAGGCGGTTCAAATTTGGCTTTTGGCATAGACAGTCAATTATTAGAAAAAGAATTACAAATTCCGGTGGTGAATACGGGTGTGAGTGCTGGTTTTGGTTTGGGGCGTATGCTTGACAGCGTTCTGCCCTTTCTTAATTCTGGCGATATTTTACTTATCAGTCCAGAATATTCTTTGTTCTCGAATGCCTGGAATGGAGATACCGCGGCTTGTGAACTGATTTTTGCTGCCCGCCAGTACCATTTGCTTATTCACCCTGGATATTATGATTTTCCAAAAGATTTTTTGAAATATATTTCAGATAGATCATCAGTTCGTTTTTTCACCCAGACTGAGCCGGCTAGTGTTGATGCATATACCCGTGATGGATTTAACCAGCATGGTGATTATATCAAACATTTAAATAAGGAAGCTAAAGAATTTTCCGCTCTTGGCCGCGCGGGTGAAGCAAATAAAAGATATATTAATCGTTTTTTTCGTTTTGTAGACAAAATCTCCGCCCGTGGCGTGTTTGTTCTTTTGACCTATCCGCCGTTTGCGTCCGCATCTTTTAACAATTCAAGACAGCTCATACAAGAATTAGATAAGTTATTTAAAGCCAAAGAAAATCTTGTTGTAATTTCTAGTCCTAGTGAATATTTTTTGGATGAAAGCTTCTTTTATGATTCGCCATATCATTTAAATGCCGCCGGACGAAAAATAAGAACAACCCACTTAATAAAGGACTTGCATAAATTTATTGATAATCAATAATTTCAAAGCTATATCACCTCATTAGTCAACAAAAGTGTATAAATTCTATCCAGTTCGTCATGCGAAAAATACCTTATAGTGATGACGCCATTTTGTTTATCTCCACTCAACTCGACTTTTGTGGCAAATTTTGCGGTTAATTTTTGTTCTATACCTATTAACTCATCTGGTTTTGTTGTTTCGTTTTTGTTAACCTGTTTAGTTTTGGTTTTTTTGGCTGTTAAGTTTTCCGCATCTCTTACATTAAGCTTGTTCTGTATTATTTTTTTCCAAACCCGAAGTTGTTCAATAACATTTCCCGCCGCCAAAATCGCCCGCGCATGGCCGGCTGTAATTTCATTTTGGCACAAAGAGTCCTTGACTTCCCGCGGCAAGTCATTCAAGCGCAGAGTATTGGCCACAGAGGAGCGGGCTTTGCCGACTTTTTCGGCCACCTGCTCCTGCGTCAGACTAAATTCCTTCATTAACAACGCGTATGACTCGGCTTCTTCCAGAGCGTTCAGCCCCTCGCGCTGCACATTTTCGATAATCGACTGTTCGAGCGACACTTCATCGCTAAGACCCTTGACCACCACCGGCACTTTGTCGAGACCCGCCTGCTGCGACGCGCGCCAGCGCCGTTCCCCGGCTACCAGTTCATATTTATTTTCTTTTTTGCGCACAATGAGCGGCTCAATAACTCCGTGTATTTTGATCGACGCGGCCAATTCCGCCAGCGCGTCCGGCGCAAAACTCTTACGCGGCTGGCGCGGATTTGGCACAATCTCCGTAACGGAAATATGCAAAATACTGCGGCCAAAAAGCGGCTGAATTCTGCCGTCGGTTTTGCTCAAAGACGCGGCGACATTTTCCGCCTCTTTTTGCGCAGAACCGCCTGTGGACTGCAACAGCGCGCCCAAACCCTTGCCCAAACCTCTATTAATAGCCATGCGCGATTAACTCCTTTGCCAAATTTTCGTACGCGTCCGCACCTTTGGATTTGCCGGCGTACACCGAGATCGGCTGTCCGTAGCTTGGCGCTTCGCTGATGCGCACATTGCGCGGGATCACAGTTTTAAAAACTTTGTCGCCGAGATGCCGGCGCGCCTCCTCGACTACCTGCCGGCTGAGCGCGGTGCGCGGATCGTGCATAGTCAGCACAATGCCTTCGATGTCCAGCGCGGGATTTATTTTGTCTTTGATCATCGCCAGCGTGGTCATCAAGCGTGTCAAGCCCTCCAGCGCAAAAAACTCGCATTGCACCGGCACTAGAATACGCGTCGCGGCGACCAGCGCGTTGAGCGTGAGCAGTCCCAGCGACGGAGGACAATCGATCAAAATAAAATCATAGCCGTCCTGCACCGCGGCCAGCGCGTTTTTCAAATGTCTTTCGCGGCCGTCCTCGCTCATCAACTCGGCTTCGACGCCGGCCAGATCCGGCGAGCACGGCAATATATGCAGATTTTTCACCGAAGTTGGATACAAAACTTCCAGCGCGTCTTTGCGCCCGAGATACAAATCGTAAAGAGAGTATTCTATTTTATTCTCGTCAATGCCGACGCCGCTTGTGGAATTGGCTTGCGGGTCTGTGTCAATCAGCAGCACCGCTTTGCCGGATTCCGCCAGCGCCGTGCCGAGATTAATAGCCGTGGTCGTTTTGCCGACGCCGCCCTTTTGATTGACTATCGCGAAAATCGTACCCATGAACGCTTACTATACTACAAACCCGTTTTTTTTGCAAAATGCCCGCGTCTTGCCGCCCGGAGCTTTTACGAAAATTCGGCTTATTCATACCAAAAAACGAAGCGCGTTCGCCATGGATTCCGCAAATATTTGGCCTGAATTTAACTGTTGTTTCACGTGGAACTTCTTCACATTCATATCCTTTCTTTCCTCTTGCTTTGCATAGACCTTTTTTGTTAAAATATCCAAATAGCACATTTTTTTGGGGGGGGTAAGCATGTACAGAAAATTGCACGCTCATTATGATGAACTTGGTGAGATAATCCACAAACTTATAGACTATCCGCAAACCAGCGCCGTTCTTGACTCTATTGACACGTTACACAATTATCGCAAGCGGTTGGCCGGCAGGATATTTCCAGGCTTGCCGGAAAAGCGGTTGATTGCGCGGCATATTCCGCCAAACATTCCGGCGGCTGCCACAGCGCGACCGGCCGACCAGCCAGCAGACAACGTAGTCAATCCGCATTCACAGTATTTCTGGCATTTGCCTCATTTATCTCTGGCCGCGATTTCTTTTGATTTTGAGCAATCTTTAAAGTAGTTCCGCGCGCGCCATTTTTGGTATATACTATATCTATGCCGAATGAAAAAATTTCCCTGCGCCGCGGCACTGAAGCCGATGCGGAATTATTGCTGGAATTTATCCGCGCTCTGGCGGAATACGAGCACTTGATTGTATCTTCTGACGCGGAGATTTTGCGCCGAGATGTTTTCCTCGATAAACGCGCTGAGGCAGTTTTTGCAGAGATCGCCGGCCAGCCCGTAGGTATGGCTTTATTTTTCTTCACCTACTCGACATTTTCCGGCCGTAAAGTCATTTATCTGGAGGATATTTTCGTCAAAGATGCTTTTCGCGGACAGGGCATCGGCAAGGAATTGCTGTGTTATGTCGCGCGTCTGGCTGTGGAACAAAATTGCGATAGGCTGGATTGGGCAGCTTTGTCCTGGAATAAGCCAGCTCAAGATTTTTACCAAAAGCTCGGCGCTGTGCCGCTGCAGGGCTGGGATAGATATTTTCTGTACGGCGAGGCCTTGCAGAAATTGGCAGGCTGTCCGACAGGCTCAGGGAACACTACCGGACACTGAGCTTGTCGAAGTGTCGGAATCGTTACGTTCCCTTCGACAAGCTCAGGGCAAGCCTTTGGCAGGCTCAGGGAACAAAGTTTTTTTAAAAAGGATCGGATATGTCTAAAGGGTATATGTACATATTGAAGTGCGCGGACGGGACTTACTATGTCGGTAGTACGAATAATCTGGAGTTAAGATTAGCACAACATCGATCTGGTAATGGCGCAAACTATACAAAGAAAAGATTACCGGTAAAATTAGTTTATTATGAGGAATATCCCCGAACAGATGAAGCGTTTTATCGCGAAAAACAGGTGCAAAAATGGCGCAGGGAGAAAAAAGAGGCTTTGATAAACGGGAATCATAAATTGTTGCCAATTCTTGCCTTGGCGTACAAAAACAGGTTGGGATAAATTCACATTTCGCTAAGCGGCGACGGGTGAGCTGAAGCGTTCCCTTCGACAAGCTCAGGGAACGAGAGAGAAAACGCCGCCGGACGCTGAGCCAGTCGAAGCGTCCAAGTTAGTGCGATATGCTCCCTTCGGCAGGCTCAGGGCAAGCCTTCGGCAGGCTCAGGGCAAGCCTTCGACAAGCTCAGGGAACGGCAAAGAATGTTTCACGTGAAACAACTCGATTTGTACAAAATTTATACACACTTCGTTCAATTACAGTTAAACAACCTCCGTTTTCTATAATGTTTTGTTAATTTTTACTTGAAAGGCTTGTTCAGTTAGATTGGACTTTGTCGTTTTTTCAAAATCTCACGCCCATTGTCAGGCATAGCAAAGACTGTTTTGTGTTTTACTAGCCAGGCTATTTAACTACCCGGTATTTCTGGCGGACTTTTTGCACCGCGCAAACAACATCCTCGGTATATTTACTCAATAGTTTTTGAGAGCGGTCAGAAAACATTTTTTCCGGTTTGAACAATTCATAAACTTCCAGGCGAAAAACTTCCGCCAGCTTCAACATGGTTGCCGGAGATACCCATTTTTTGCCGGTCTCCACATCGCTGAGAAAATTCACGGAAAGATTTATGCGTTCCGCCAATTCCGCCTGCGACCAGCCGGAGCGCTTCCGGCACGATTTAATATTTGCGCCCAAAAGTTTGTACAATTCTTTTTCATTCATAATTAGCCTACTCCTTATTGATTGAAACCATATTATTCTGTTGGCTTGACAAACAAACAACAAGCAGTTAGAATAAATATACTTTACGCAATTAGCGTTACAAACTAACAAGGGGGTATCTTATGACTATAGCCACAGGTGAACGGATGTACGCGTCCGATATTAATAATCTGATTTTTTTCCCGATAGGAACTATTTTGCAGTTTAGCGGCAGTGAGTACACCAGATTAACCAATGCTCGAACGGCAGACAACAAAGTGATTTGGACGCTGTGCAATGGAACAGCCGTTAACGGAATAACCGTTCCAAATTTGGTGGACAAATTTTTACGCGGCGCGGCCAGTTCCGGCACAGCTGCCGGCGCAGACAGCCAGAGCGTAACCATAACCTCCGCTAATCTCCCCGCGCATAATCACGGAGTAGGCTCATTAGCCATGTCTGCACTAACCGCAACTAAACTGCCCGTATCCGGATTGGCCGCATCCGGATTTTCCATATCCGGACAGACCATAAGCGGCCTTACGATTGACAATGCTGGCGCGCATACACATACAGTCAGCGGCAACGCGGCGGAAGGCGGTTCACATGACCATACATTTTCCAATGGCTCTGCGGCTTCAGCCGGAGCGCATACGCATACGTATGAAAAGTCTTTCAGAGTTACTCCATCTGATACAGATAATCATGGCGGCATGAATAATCTTAGATACGAAACAACAGATACCTCTTCAGACGGAGCGCACACGCATGCTGTATCAGGCACTATAGCCAATGGCGGAGCACATACTCACACTATTTCCGGCAGCGCGGCAGAGGGCGGCTCACATTCGCATGCTGTTAATAGCAGCAACGCGACTATTTCCGGCGGAACTATCACTGGCAGTATTACCGGCGGCACGGTCAGCGGCAACATCGACGCCGGCGCTATTACCGGCTCGACAGGCAATGCCGGCTCTAGCGCGGCGCTCACTATTAACACTTTGCCGAGTTATTATACTGTGGTCTATATAATGAAAGTGGCTTAGCCGCTTGCTCCAATTTAATCCGGCAAAGGTTTAATTTGTTTCTCATAAATGCGCGCAAACAAAAACAAGCTAAACAACAGCGCGGCCACACCGGAGATCGGCGACGACCACCAGACCAGCGCCAGGACACCCGTAAGCGACAGCAGCCAGACCGAGAGCAGCAGCACACCCAGACGGCACGCCGTCGCCAGAAAACTTTCCAGTCCGTGCCCCAGAGCCTGAAAAACCGAATTTAAAATAATGCCCAGGGCAAAGAACACATAAGCGCCGCTGACAATCCGAAAAGCCGGCGCGCCGATCAGCAGCATTTGTTCGGTCGCATTAAAAATCAGCAGGAGCTTTTCCGCAAAGAACTGGAATAGCAGCGTACCCAGCAGCATAATGCCAAGCGCGTAAAGGCAGCCCAGCTTCAGAACGCGCAGCATGCGGCGTTTATTTTTGGCGCCGAAATTATAGGCTACAATCGGGATCAGCGCGTTGTTCAGGCCAAAAACTGGCATAAAAACAAAACTCTCCAGACCAAAATAAGCGCCCAGCACTGCCACCGCCGTGGATGCCTCGGCCATGCCCATCAAAATCCTGTTCTGCCCGTAGACAGTCAGCGAAAGCAGCGTGCCCATCAAAATCGCCGGCACACCGACCGTGCAAATTTTGCGGATAACCGCCGGGTCGGGACGGAAACCGCGGAAAGAAAAATTTATCTCTTTGTTTTTGGTCAGATTGAAATACAACGCGAGCGCGCAGGCCGAGCCCTCGCCGAGCACCGTCGCCACCGCCGCGCCTTTCACGCCCATGGCCGGACAGCCCAGCAGACCGAAAATCATTATCGGATCGAGGATAATGTTCACGACCGCGCCGACGATCTGCGAAATCATCTGATAAAAAGCTTTACCGGTGGACATGAGCAGTCTCTCTAAAACCACCTGCCCGACCAGCGTCGCCGAAAAAAGACAGACGAGGGAGAGATACTCCTGGCCGTATTGCAGCAACGCGCCGGAAACGTTTTGCGAGCGAAAATAAATTTCCGTACCCCAGCCGCCAAAAACCATAAAAATGACGGCCGCCAGGCCTGCCAGAAAAAGCCCGTTTTGCGCGGACTTATTTACCTGCGCAAAATCCCGTTCGCCGAGACTTTTGGACAGCAGCGCGTTAATACCCACGCCGATGCCGACCGCGACCTGCAGCATCAGCATCTGCGCCGGAAAAGTCAGCGAGACCGCGGCAAATGCGTCCTCGCCCAGACGCGCCACAAAGATACGGTCGACAATGTTGTACAGCGACTGCACGAACATCGCGAACATCATCGGCAAGGCCATGCCCAGCAACAGGCGGTTAATCGGCTGTGTACCCATTTTGTTCTGCTGCGGAAGCGCTTCATTAATCTCAATTGTTTCGGTCATAAGTTTCTCTTGTTTCTCCGCATAATTATTGTTTCACATAAATAATTATCGCCCTGTCCATCTCCGCCAATTTATATTTAGCCACATCCAGCAGGGACAGGCCGTTTTTCGCCGCGGCGCGCTTGGCGGTGGAGATTTCCGTTTCCACATTTTTGGCTTTCATGAACAAAGCTTTGCCGCCGGTCCGCAAAAACGGCGCGGCAAATTGTATCAGCTCTTCGATTCCCGCAACAGCCCGCGCCGCGACAAAATCATACCGGCCTTTATGTTCTTTTTGCTGGCTTAATTTCTCCGCGCGGCCCCAGACCGCCGCGGCATTCGGCAAAGGCAGCGCGTCAATGACCGACTGCACATATTTTATTTTTTTCAGGGTCGCGTCGTTGAGTGTAACCTGCAATTCTGGACGTTCTATCGCCAGCGGAATACCCGGATAGCCTGCGCCGGCGCCAAGGTCAAATAGACGGGCGGTTCGTGCGTTATCGATAATTGGCAATAAGGCCAGCGAGTCCTCGATATGTTTCAAATAAAAATCCTCCCGCGAGGAAATTCGCGTGATATTCGTGTGCGCGTTATATGCGGTTTGCAGCGCAAAAAGTTTTTCGTAAACAGTCATCTTTTTATCCTAGCACATCTTTGGCCAAAGATTGCCAGAAACAGCAGCTCAAGCTAAAATGCAAATATCAAGCAGTGTTCAAGGGGGTAGTTATGCAGGAAAAACTGCTGGCCGGTTTATTGTTCTCTGAAAATTGTCTGCGTGTCAATGATTTTTGTCGGTCCTTGCTGTCTGAAGCAAAAACCGAAGGACAAAGTCTGAAACGGGCTTTCAATGGCGTATTGTTCACCGCGACTCCTCTCGACAACCTTGAAGATTTGCTCGAATACTATTGGACTGAAATCAAAAACCGGGACTAGTAATTCCCGGATTTGTTTTTAGCAGACGGCGCAGCCACACCAGCAGTATTGAAATATCCGCCGGATTAACACCAGCGATACGAGAAGCCTGCCCGACTGTTTCCGGCCGGACTTTTTTAAGCTTCTCGCGCGCTTCCTGGCGCAAACCAATAATGGCGTCATAGTCCAATTCCGGCGGGATTTTTTTCTTTTCCGCATCTTGCGCATAACGGATTTGTTGTTCTACCTCCGTCAAATAGGCCGAATACTTAACTTCTATCTCTAATTTTTCAGCTTCCGCGCTACTTAACACTGTGGAAAAACCGAGTTCTTTTAAGCTTAACAAAGAAATTTTCTGCCTTCTTAATAGTTCAGCTCCGCTTGACGGCTTCGTTAATTTTTCGCCTAAACTCAACAAAAACTCTGTGTTTTTCTTGTTCGGTAATACTTTAAATTCGGCTAGTCTGATTTTTTCCGCCTCTATTTTTTCACGCGAATGTTTGAATTTTTGGTGTCTCTGCGCGGAAATTAAGCCTGCTGCGCGGCCTTTTTCCAGTAATCTATCTTCGGCATTGTCCTGACGCAAAAAAAGCCGGTACTCCGAACGCGAGGTCATCATGCGGTATGGTTCGCGTATTTCCTTAGTAATCAGGTCGTCGATAAGCGTGCCGGTATAGCTTTCCTCTCTGGTCAGACAAAACGGCCCCTGTCCGCAGACAAAACGCGCGGCGTTAATGCCGGCAATCAAGCCCTGCGCGGCGGCTTCTTCATAACCCGAAGTGCCGTTGATCTGTCCGGCCGCAAAAATTCCCGTAAATTCACGTAATTTCAAGCTGCGCGTTAACTGTTCTGGGTAAATAAAATCATAGGCGACAGCATAACCCGGCCGCATGATTTCCACATTTTCCAGTCCGGGTATTGTCCGCAAGACTTTGAGCTGGACATCGTAGGGCAGCGAAGTCGAAAAGCCCTGCACATACATCTCGTTGGTGTCCGCGCTTTCCGGTTCAATAAAAAGATGATGGCTGTCCTTGTCCGCGAAGCGCACAACCTTGTCTTCGATAGACGGACAGTAGCGCGGCCCGACGGCGTTGATCATGCCCTGATACAGCGGCGAGCGGTCTAGATTGGCGCGGATCATTTCATGCGAGCGGGGGTTGGTACGCGCCAGATAGCAAGGCTGCTGCGGCCGCAAACTGCCCTCTGTCTCAAAAGAAAAAAAGTGTTTTTCTTCCAGTCCCGGCTCCTCCTGGAGTTTCGTAAAATCGATTGTGCGGCGGTCAAGGCGCGGCGTAGTGCCGGTTTTTAAGCGGCCAGTGCGTATGCCGTGCGCATTTAATGAAGCCGTCAGCGCGTCAGCGGGAAATTCGCCCAGCCGACCGGCCGGCGTGGACTCCAGTCCGATAAAAATTTCGCCGCGCAAAAAAGTGCCCGTTGTCAAAATCACCGCGCGCGCGTAATACTCAAAACCCATTTTGGTCTTCACGCCCTGAAAAATCCGGCCGGCCAAAATCAATTCCGTAACTTCGGCCTGTTTCACGTCAAGCCGCGGCGTATTTTCCGCCAGCTTTTTCATGTAACGCATATACCCGGCGCGGTCGGACTGCGCGCGCAGGGAATGCACCGCGGGGCCCTTGGAGAGATTGAGCATTTTCAATTGCAGAAAAGTCGCGTCAGCCGCGCGCGCCATCTCGCCGCCCAGCGCGTCGATCTCGCGGACGAGCTGCGATTTACCCGGGCCGCCAATCGCGGGATTGCAGGACATTTTGCCAATCGTGTCGAGATTGAGCGTGAGCAGAAGCGTGTCCAAACCCAGGCGCGCGCAGGACAGCGCGGCCTCAAGACCGGCGTGTCCGGCGCCCACTACGAGCACCGCGTATTCTTTAGCATATTTCATAGAAAGAAAATTCTAGCACAGGTCGAAAACCCCGTGTTCATCCTGCAGCAAATCAGGACAAACCCGGGGTTTTAATTTTACGGCTTTTTTTACGCCGCCTTTTTCCTGGCTTTAACTTCTTTTTTGTCTTCCGCCGCGACTTTGGCCTGCCGGTATTCCAAAATGTTCACGCTGTCCGCGATGATCTCCGTGATCCATTTCGTCTCCGCGCCGGCCGCGTACGAACGCGACTGAATGCGTCCGCTGACCAAAACCAGACAGCCTTTTTGAATATAGTCGTGGCAAATTTCCGCGAGCTTGCCCCAGGCGACCACATTCAAAAAGTCCGTCGGGTGTTTGCCCTCCGCGTCTTTGTACGGCCGGTCGACCGCCAGCGCGAACTGCACCCGTGCATTGGCATTGCCGGTGTCCTTGAAATCCGGATCCCGCACCGCGCGGCCAATCAGCGTTACGTTGTTGTAGCTTTTCATATTTCACCTCCCGTATTTTTATTTGTCCTGCTAAAGACATTCCCAAATATAGCAATTTAGCAAAATTTTGTCAAGTTTTATATTTTAGATTATTTTTCCACTTTTTCTGACATTATGCCAAGCGACGGTTTTGGGGAATATTTCGATGTCTTGCGGTGGCTGATGTTTGGACAGAAAGCCGGCGGTCATCGAGCGTAGACCCGAAAGGAGCGAAGCCGAGATATCGAACCGTCGAAGTCCGGTGGTTGAGCTTGGGACGGTGAGCCTGGGACGGTGAGCTTGTCGAACCGCTGAACCGTCGAAGTCCGGCGGCTGGGCTTCGGACGGTGAGCTTGTCGAACCGCCGAACCGTCGAAGCCTGGTGGCTGCGCTTGGGACGGTGAGCCTGGGACGGTGAGCCTGTCGAACCGCTGAACCGTCGAAGCCACTGTATGCCGGTCATTTCGGCAGGCCCAATGACCGAATTATTCTCTTAATGAAACAAAATCTTCCACGGAAAACTTTTTTGTTGCACCACTTAACACAACAAAATTCGCTGTTTAATCTTTACTTAACAAGGCTTTTATTGGTTTAAAGCTTTAATTATGCCAGATATAGTATCTACATCTGTGGGCAGGCCGAGTTTTCGGCAGTTTATTGTGTCATAAACAAAATTTTTGTATTTTAAACAATATCTGTCCCAGGTATGTTTTTTCAGCAGCCAGGCCAAAAACTGAAGTATAACCATTGGTACGCGTATTTGGAATAAGGGTTTTTGTCCGTAACAGGCCGCGATTTGTTTCAAAAACTCACCGACAGTCAGCGGCTGATTGCCAAAGACATATTCGCGTTCTCCCCGGTCATTTTCCAGCAGGTATTTGGTCAAACGGGCAATGTCCGCGCAATGAATAAACTGAAACCTAACGCCCTGCGTAAAATATTTAAGCCAGCGAATCATTTTGATCACCGAGGGAATGCCGGACGCCGCGTGTGAAATGGGGTGCGTGCTGTCGCCGCCGTACACCCAGGTTGGAAAAATCGTGATTATCTTTTCACGCAGCTTATTGTACTGCAGCATTTTGTGCGTCAAAAATTTGCTGCGAATATAATTCGTACCGACCTCGCGTATAGCCTGGATCGGCCGATGCTCTCTATCGAGAATCGACGCCGTCGAAAAATAAAGGACTTTTTTTATTCTCTGCGGATCGAGCCGGCGCAGCGTGCGAAAAACTGGATAGACATTGACACGCCACGGCTCGCGATAGCCGCCCCAGCAGGTAGCTATCCAGACCAGATAGTCCATTTTTTGCAGCAGCTCTTTTTGCCGGTGCAGATCGCGCAAATCCAGCGGCAAAACTGTAACATTTGAAAATTGTTTTAAATCGCGGCGCAGTCTGGCCGGATCGCGCAGGACGAGATAAAGCTGATAGCGCGGATCATTGGCCAGCAAATCAAACAAATAATGCCCGACGCTGCCGGAAATACCTGTGATTAAAATATTTTGCGCGGTCATCTGGTTTAGTGCTGAAGCGTTAGTCTCCGTTCGCAGGAGCTTCTTGAACAGTTTCCGCAGCTGCTTTTTCCTGCGCTTCGATCTCCGCGGCAATTTCTTCTTTTTTGCGCGGTTTACGGAGTTTTTTCTCCGGCGCGGCGGTTTTCTTATCGGCTTCGGCCGTTACTTTCAGCTTGGCAGTTGCTGTAATGCCAAAAGTTAATTTGACTGGCACATTGTATTTGCCGGCTTCTTTGACGCTTTTGAGCTGCACGCGGCGGCGGTCGATTTGCGTGCCCAGACTCGCGTTGAGCGCATCGGCGATTTGCTGATGTGTAATCGCGCCGAAGAGCTGGCCGTTTTCGCTGCCTTTGGCTTTGATCTCTATTTCGTCAGCGCCGTTGATTTTATCCGCGACAGCCTGCACTTCCTGTTTTTCTTTTTCTATTTTCTTCTGTCTCTGCGCCGCGATGCTCTCGACATGGCGCAAATTACCGGCGTTGTTCGGCACAGCCAGCCGGTGCGGAAACAAAAAATTTCGCGCGTAGCCGCCGCTGACCTTGACCACCGCGCCTTTGTCGCCGTATTCCGTGTCCTGCAATAAAATAACTTCCATAAATAAATCTCCTTTAACAATTCCGCCGCTTATTGTTCCACGACATAAGGAAGCAGAGCCATGTAGCGCGCGCGCTTAATGGCCTGAGCTACCTTGCGCTGATGTTTGGCGCAGCAATTTGACTGACGCCGCGGTAAAATCTTGCCGCGCGGCGACTGAAATCTCTGCACCAGCGCCAGATCTTTGTAATCTAGATCTTCCAGATGATTTTCACAAAAATAACAGGGTTTACCCCGTCTTTTTTTCATCGGCAAAGGCATTTTGTAATCGCCTCTTTTGGTATCTTTGGACATCCTTGCCTCCTTCCCTAAACTTTAATTTGTTATTTCATCATCTTTTTTTAATTCTCACAGTTCGTTAGCTTGTGGTTGCGTCTCAACTAACTGTCTTTTTCTCCCCTTCACACTTCGCCAGCTTCGCTGGCTTGCGACCGAGAGCGGCCTCAAGCCGCCGAGGAAGTGTCGCTGGCTAACCGAGCCAGCGGCTGGGTCTTGCTCGACTCAAAACGGCGCGGGACTTTCGTCAGCCGCGGCAAAAGGTTTGCTCTCCGGCGCGGCCGCGGAATTTTCCCGTTCGGCAGGATAAGGCGTTCCGGCCGAGGCCGACGCTTTAGTATCCAGCATTTGCATGCTGTCCGCCACTACTTCCGCGGACTGAAATTGCTGGCCGTTTTTCTCGTAGACGCCGATCTGCAAACGGCCTTCGATAGCCACCGGTTTACCCTTGCGCAAATAAGTGTTGCAGGTCTCGGCCAGTTTGCGCCAGGCAACGATGCGGATAAAATCCGCTTCCGCATCGCGTTTGGACGTGCGGTTCACGGCCAGTGAAAACCGCGACACCATGACGCCGGCCGAAGTCGAACGTGCTTCCGGATCGTGGGTCAGTCTGCCGATTAAAAAAACCTTGTTGTACATCGTTTATTCCTTAAAAAGGCACGTCGTCTTCCGTCGCGCCGTTGAATGGATTGCCAGCGGCGGCAGGCGGCTCATTGCTGGCCGCCGCCACGGTCTTAACCGGCGCGGCCAATGGCGCATTAAACAAACGGACAGTTTTCGCGTTAATCTCGGTCTGGCTGAATTTCTGGCCGCTGGCCTCGCGGCGGTTGACCTGTATGCGCCCTTCGACCAACACCAGAGAATTGGCCTGCAAATTTTCCGCGGAATAATCCGCCTGACGGCCAAAAGCCACGACCGGAATCTTATCAAACGAGGTCTGTCCGTCGGGACGCGGCGGCCGCGCGACATTGAGCGTAAATTTGCTGACCGATAGGCCGCTCTCTGTGGTGTATTTGGTTTCCGGTTTTTCCTGCACCGTGCCGATTAAAACAATGCTGTTAAAATTCATACGTTTAAGCCTTTGCTTCGACTTTCGGCAGAGACAGCGTAACCATGTGGCGCAAAATATTTTCGTTAATCTTGAACCGCGCTTCGATTTCTTTATTCAGAGTACCCGGACCGGTATATTTAATCAGCACAAAATACCCCTGCTGATTTTTTTCAACCGGCGTGGCTAAATCTCTTTTGCCCCAAACCTCTGTAGTCTCCACCTGACCGCCGCCGCCTTCGATCAAAGCCTGCACCTTTTTTATAATTTCCTTTTGCGCGGCGTCCTCTAATTCAGTCTTGGTAATAAAAAGCAAATCGTACGCGGTCATTAAAAACTCCTTGTTTTGGTTTAGTCTAAAATTTCGTCCTCAAATAAAGGGGCGTAATAATACCAGTTTCGCCGCGCGCTGGCAAGCGAACTTTAGGCAATTTTCATGATGTAAATCACCGCGTAATAACTCGGCGCTGTAGCAAAAGTAAAAGCTTCGCCTTTGCCGGAAAGTGTCGCCGCGCTGCCTCCAGTTTCGCTGATGCTGCCGCTTGGTGTCATAGAAAAATCTATTCCATTAAGGTTGCCCCAGGCGCTCCAGCCATTCACTTGTTCCTTTCTGCTGCTTTTAGAAAAAACACCCGAGTTTAAAGCAGTTACCCCGCCGGTCTCGCCTTCAGCATTCCAATGTATTGGCAAATATCCAGTTTTATTATCGCCAGTAAATGTATGGCTGTGTTTCGGCATATGTTTGGTCTCTAAAGTTACGCTCTGGCTGTCCGCGCCGCCAGTGCTGCCAGCCGGATATTCCGCGCCGCGCAGAAATCTGCCAACCAGATTCGGCGTGTTGTTCGTGCCGTCGCAAACTTTCCAGATTGCCTTAAAAGCGCTGTCTTTTGCGTCCCAGGCGTCTTTACTGAAAGCTAATATCGTGCCCTTGGGAAAAAATCCCAAATTCG